>CALCTX010000184.1 GCA_937907035.1 uncultured Selenomonadales bacterium | reverse complement strand
CCGTCAGTTCTGACTGTCAGCCAGATAAGATATTCGATATTTCCTTCCGGCCCTTTGACCGGCGAATATGTAAGATTTAACGGCATTAAACCGATTTCCCGGCTGTACCCGGTAACCTTTTTGATCACATCACGATGAATTGACGGTTCTTTTACAACACCCTTTTTCCCGACATTTTCCCGTCCGGCTTCAAACTGTGGTTTTATCAAAGCAACAATCTCGCCATCAGGTTCCAATAAAGCCTTTACCGGTTCCAAAACCTTTGTCAGCGAAATAAATGCCACATCTATCGATGCAAAATCGATCAATTCGGCCAACATATCCGGCGTAACATTGCGGATATTGGTCCGTTCCATATTAACAACCCGGTCATCAGTCCGTAACGACCAGGCAAGCTGACCGTAGCCGACATCAATGGCATAAACCTTGACAGCACCGTTTTTCAACGAGCAATCAGTAAAACCACCGGTAGAAGCACCGATATCAGCCATTACCTTGCCGTCAAGTTTGACACCAAATTCCTTGATAGCCTTTTCCAGCTTCAAACCGCCCCGACTGACATAAGGAATACTGTCACCCATGACTCGCAGTACAGCATCAGTTTTGACCATAGCTCCGGCCTTGTCAACCTTTTGACCGTCAACCAAAACCAGTCCGGCCATGATCGTCGTCTTGGCCCGTTCCCGGCTGGCCACCAAATTCTGTTGAACTAATAAAACATCCAAACGCTCTTTATTCGCCATAAATCATATCCCTGTTCATAAAAATCCTGATATTTTCCGCAATCTGCTCCGGCAGAAGAACACATTCTTCCAGCAATTCATTCCTCGACCCTTGTTTGATAAAACGATCCGGAACGCCAAATCTGAGCAGTGGCGTAGCAATATTTTCATCGGCTAAAAATTCCGCAACTGCAGAACCAAAGCCTCCGGCCAAAACATTTTCTTCCAAGGTTACAAGCAATTTGCACTGATTGGCCAATGCCCGTACCCGCTCTCTGTCAAACGGTTTGACAAAACGCATATTGACAACTGTTGACTGAATACCCTCTCCGGACAATATGATCGATGCCTTTGATGCATTGTCAACCATCGATCCGACTGCCAAAAATGCAACCTGTCCGTCTTTGGTCAGCACCTCAGCCTTGCCATACGGAATATCATTAAAGTTATCATCAACAGGAACGCCCAATCCCCGACCGCGCGGATAACGTATCGCCACCGGCTTGCCAAGCTTTACAGCCATTCCTAACATCTGCCGCAATTCGTTTTCATCCTTCGGCGCCATGATCGTCAAGCCCGGTATATTCCGTAAATAAGCCAGATCAAACAAGCCATGATGAGTTGCCCCGTCCTCGCCGACAATACCGGCTCTGTCAAGACACAAAACCACTGGTAAATTCTGCAGGCATATATCATGCAATATCTGATCATAAGCACGCTGCAAAAAAGTCGAATATATCGCAACTACAGGATGACGACCGCCGGCTGCCATACCAGCCGCCAAAGTAACCGCGTGTTCCTCAGCAATACCGACATCAAAATAACGCTCCGGATACTTTTCCGCAAATGCTTTCAAACCGGTTCCGGACGGCATTGCTGCCGTAATCGCCGTTATTTTATCATCTTCAGCAGCCAAGTCGATCAAAGCCTTACCGAAAACATCGGTATAAGTTGGCGGCAAGCCAAAGCTGCTCCGACATTTTCCGGTCTTAATATCAAACTGCCCAATTCCATGAAAACGATCCGGTTCGATCTCAGCCGGCAAATACCCTTTGCCTTTTTTTGTCCGGACATGGACCAGAACCGGCCCGTCAATATGACGGATCTCCTGGAAAATCTCCCGCATCAAAGCGATATTATGGCCGTCAATCGGTCCGACATATTTAAAGCCCATATCCTCAAACAAAGAA
>CALCTX010000183.1 GCA_937907035.1 uncultured Selenomonadales bacterium | reverse complement strand
CATTTTAAAATGCATCATAATGTATTTTAAGAAGGTATTTAAATCATAGTTATATTCTTTTACTGTATTTTGAGATTTGTTTAAAATTGTGGCAGTATAGTCTAAAAATGAGTTTAAAAAAACCGGATTATTTTCAATATTTATATATACACTTTTCATTTGCATCAATCCTTTTCTTTTGAATTTATAAATGTATTGTATATATAGAAAAAAGTAAAGTCAAGAAAAAATAATTAAGAAAAGTGTTGCAAATAAAAAATCGTTGTGTTATATAAATGTTATCTAAAATAGAAAGGGGTTTCTCGTATGGCATTGACAGGCAGAAACAAAAGAAAAAAAGAATCATCAGACAAAATCAGGAAAGCTAAATAAAGCTCTCCTGGTTTTTCTTTATAGATACTCTTTTAAATATTCATCTTGCCAGTTAACGATGGTTCTATATTCAACTTCATATTGTTTTGCTAATGCTACCAATGCCTTTGATGTATTGACACCTTCTGCCAATTTCGTCATCGGTATTTTTTTTATATAATTTTCTCCATAGCGACGATTATTGCTGTGCTGTGAAAACAACGTCGCCTCATAATCGCCAAGATGAGACAGGCCATAAACGGTCTTCGCATCGCCCCCCATTTTAGCTATCAAACGTGACAGTTCACGCGTCCCCCGACTCATCAGGGCTCCTTTCAAGCTGGCACAGCCTAATCCGTCTAACATCCCGGCTGCCAAACCAACAACATTTTTCGCAGCCGCACCAATTTCTACACCTAATAAGTCTTCCCCATAATAAAATCTGATCAGCCGACCATTAAAAACATCAACTATCCGCTGCGTCAATTCGTTATTATTTGAAGCCATCACCATACAATTAGGAATTCCCTTAATAAAATCCTGTACGTGTCCCGGCCCGACCCAAACAACGGTCGGCCATTTTTCACCAAGCTCCTCATCCACTACTTCTGTTAATCTTTTCCCACTATCGGCTTCCAAACCTTTCATACAAAGGATCAGTGGTTTGGGGGAAGCACCAAGTTTCTTGATATCAACAACAAATGACCGCAATTGCTGGGCACTGATCGAAATCACACATATATCAGCCCGTTCTATTGCCAATTTAAGATCTGTTGTCAATAATATTGCATCTTGCAAAGTAAGATATTCATTTTTTCTGGTCTTCTTCAGGGTTGCCATATTCAAGGAACTTTCTCTGCCCCACAGAGCAACATCATGGCCAAGACTTGCCGCATACCACGCATGAAACGATCCCCACCGTCCACAACCTAAAACCGATATTTTCATCACTTAATCTCTCCAATCAAATCCTTAACCACTTCGCCGGCAATGATAAGTCCTGCAACCGGTGGCACAAATGAAACACTGCCGGGCAAGTTGCGGCCATCTTCCGATATACGGCTTTTTCGTGGTTCTTCCTTTGAATATACCACTTTTAATGAATCAATACCCCGTGCCTTCAATTCCCGTCGCATCACCCTTGCCAGCGGGCAAATACTGGTCTTTTTTATATCTGTTACTTCAAACCTCGTCGGATCAAGCTTATTACCTGTCCCCATACAACTGATCATCGGGATTCCACGTGTCTCAGCCTGAACAGCTATATCTATTTTAGCCGTAACAGTATCTATTGCATCAACAATATAATCATAATCACTGATAAAAAACTGTTCTGCTTTATCCGGAAGATAAAAATCGGTAATTATCTCAACTTTTGCTTGCGGATTTATCGATAAAACACGTTTTTTCGCCACATCTGTCTTATATTCTCCAATCGTGTCTGTAAGCGCAATAAGCTGACGATTGATATTAGTCTCATTGACCTTATCATTATCGATCAATACCAAATGGCCGATACCGCTACGAGCTAATCCCTCAACTACAAACGAACCGACACCACCCAAGCCAAAAACAGCAACCGTTGAGGCATTAAGGCGTTGTACTGCCTCGTTCCCGATAAGCTGCGCTGTTCGTGAAAAAATATCCTGCATAAAACCTCACCATTTTAAAAGAGCTGCCGCTCACAACACGGCAGCTCTTATATATACGTTATTGTTCTTCCTTTGATCTGTCAGTTGATAACTTAAACGATGGCACTGCTTTCTGCTCCGGATTCATAAAATCCGGAATGTCGATCGCTATCTCGTTAAGTTGCTTTTTGGCCTTGCGCAACTCTGGAGTTTTCATCACAATGCTGCCCTCAAAATCTGTAGCAACAATAGTCGCCCGTACCGTATCGCCAAGTTCCGGATCAATAACAACACCAAAAATTATATTTACCTCATCATGGGTATTATCATAAATATACTGAGTAGCATCGTTCACTTCAAACAGGCTCAATGCCTCGCCGCCACTCAAATTGAGGATGATTCCCTTCGCCCCGTCAAGTGATTTCTCTATCAATGGACTCTCAATTGCATTTTTTACTGCCTCAATAGCGAGTCCGCGCTGACTCACGCCAATTCCTAAAATTGCATCACTGCTGCTGCTTTGCCGGAAAATTGATGTTATATCAGCAAAATCAACATTTACTACACCCGTAGTAAGAATAAGCTCAGAAATACACAAAATCGCCTGCCGCAAAATATCATCAGCAGCTTTAAATGCCTGAACCATCGTCATTCGCCGATTTTCCGGCAATTTAAGGAGGTTATCATTTTTAACCGCAATAACTGCATCCATATCAGCCTGCATTTTGCAAACGCCTTCATTGGCTACCTTCATTTTACGTGCCCCTTCAAATTGGAATGGCAACGTAACAACACCAATAGAAAGTATGCCCATTTCTTTGGCAATCTTTGCTACAACCGGTGCTGCACCGGTACCGGCTCCACCGCCCATGCTGGCCGTTACAAAAACGAGGTCAGCTCCTCTTAAAGCATTGGCTATTTTTTCTTCGTCCTCAAGTGCAGATTTTTCACCGAGTTCCATCATGCCACCGGTACCGCGGCCTTTTGTAAACCGTTCACCGATCTGCAACGGAGTAATTCCCTCCCGTTCCAAAATCTCCAACTGCTTTGCGTCAGTATTAACTGCGATAAGTTCAACATCAGCAACTTTATCCTGTGCCAAACGCAACAGGACATTATTACCGCCGCCGCCAACACCGACAATCTTTATCGATACGATGGTACCTTTGATTTCCGATATTATTTCTGACATCGAAATTTGCCCCTCTCCGGTTAGTCCATACTTATAATTTATAATTCGCTATTTTTTCCTATATTCCTGCAAAAATTTTAAAAGCTTCATTCTGCATCACAAATCTATATATCCATAAGCCACCCGGCTGTATTTTCCCCCATCTATTGTCAAGAATCCCAAACGTGAAAATTCCAAACTCCGGCTGTTTTCTTTTAATACAACTCTCTTTCGGGCTACCCGTTTAGCTTCAATTATCGCCTCGGCCGGAACTGCCGAATGATCTGATACTGTCCGCAAGGGTTTAAGATGTGAACTTGATTTGATCGGATAACGAAACATCGGATCAAAATATACAATATCAAATGACTTATCGGCTTGTTTTTTCAAATATGACAAGTAATCCGTATTTACGACTTCAATCCGTCGCATTGCTTCATGGATCGCATAATTTTCCGCAGTCAGATTTTTCATTCCGTAACTGATAACAAACGCAATTACCGGACTGACCTCCAAAGAAACTACCCGTCCTGCGTCTGTCACCACATAGGAAGCGACTATCGAATCAGCCCCCATTCCCATTGTACAATCCAAAACTGACATTCCTGCTTGCAGTCCCATAGCTTCCACTAAATGATCCTTTATTCCCAAGCGCAAGTTTTTTACCCGCAAATGGGCCATGCTCGGATGAAAAAATAACTCTCCCTGCTCTGTATGTAAAATATATTGCTGTTTTTTTGCAACTAATACAGCTTCAGCCCCAGTTATCTCTTTCAGTTTTTCAACCGATTCCTGCTGGCGTTCAATAAATTGACAATACAATATTTCAGCTGCCTGTCTGGCCATTTCAATGCTTTGAGCTGAACTTTTTCTTCCGGTAGTTACAATTACCTTTCCCACAATATCACGTCCGCTTGAACATTTTTGCCAACTCGTCAACTGTAAATTTCAAAATCGTCGGCCGCCCATGCGGGCAAGTAAACGGACGCGTTGTATTTGCCAATTCGTCAAGTATGATCTGCATCTGCCGCAAATTCAATTCATCACCGGCCTTTATTGCTGCCCGGCAAGCTGTCGTAGCTATGCAGGCATGACGGATCTCAGCTGCCGTCACAGTCTGACGGTCATTTAATGCCACCAATATTTCCCGTATAGTCTCCTCTGCTTCGCTTACCTCAATGTCCGACGGCACAGAAGTCAATCGGAATTCATCATCACCACATGGCGAAATATCAAACCCCAAAGTCAAAAATAACTCTTGATTTTTCTCAATAAGTTCTGCTTCGCTTTTGGCAAATTGCAAAACCAAATGAACCAATAACTGCTGTGCCGGAATGTTTTCAGCCATAGCAGAAAATCTGTCATACATGATCCTCTCATGAGCCGCATGCTGGTCAACAATATACAGTCCGTTTTTATCCTGCGCGACTATATAACAACGACCTACCTGCCCAATTGGCGTAAGCTTGGCATCAAGTTCAGTTATCTCTTGTCCGTCTTGAACCTCTGCTACCTGCGATACCGTCTGTTGTACCGATAATTCATATTGTACTGTATCAAGTGGCTTCTTTTCCTCCCGCAATACCGCCTGTACTTCGGCAAAACTCTGTGCCGGTTTCTCAGAAGTTATCGGTGCGGATGCCACCGATTTATGATACTCAGGAAATTGCATTGGCATCGGCGTCGCGGTAATATGGCGTTCCGGTTTTTCAACGACTGCGGCAACCGCTTCTAAATTAGTACCAACAGAACGTACCGCATCGAGAACTGCCTTATATACAGCCTTAAATATCCGCCCTTCATCAGCAAATTTTATCTCCATTTTTTGCGGATGCACATTAACATCAACCGAATTTTGCGGCACTTCGATCAACAAAACCGCAAACGGATAACCGGATTTTGGAAGCAATGAATGATACGCATTGTCAATGGCCTTGGAAATCGCCTTACTCTGAATTATCCTGCCATTAACTATAAAAGTTTGCCATGTCCGGCTGCTCCTGATCATAGACGGCTTTGTAATAAAGCCTGAAATCTTCAGATCTGTATCGGCAAAATCAATCGGCAAAAGAGAATCCCCCAGCTGCTTGCCATAAATGCTTTGCGCTGTATCCTTGAGTGAACCGTTGCCCGGTGTGGACATAGCAGTTTTATTATTACTGATAAATCTAAAGGCTATGTCCGGCCGGGCCAAAGCCAATTTTACCAGCAGATCACTGATCTTCATACCTTCAGTATGAGTGGTCTTTAAAAATTTCTTGCGGGCCGGCGTATTGAAAAATAAATCCTCAGCCTTGACAGTCGTTCCAATGTTGCAACCAGCCTCACGCACCTCAACATCTTTGCCGCCATCAATAAGCACTGCCGTTCCCAGTTCATTACCGTCTTGCCTGGTCAGCATTGAAAAATGTGACACTGCGGCAATTGTCGGCAAAGCTTCGCCACGAAATCCC
>CALCTX010000182.1 GCA_937907035.1 uncultured Selenomonadales bacterium | reverse complement strand
GATCTTTTTTAATCCATTCAGGTCAAAACAAATAACCCCAACCGGCCTGTCTTCTTTACTTAAAATTTCAACAGCCCGAATATACGCATTCCGATTTTCCACGCCTGTCATCGAATCAGTATAACTTAGCATTTCCAAAAGCTGCTTATTCCTATCTGCACTCATTAACGCTGAAATAAAATATGAAAGAGTCTTCATCAATGATGGCAAATTTTGTGCCCGATTATCAAGTAAATTATCTAAACCAAAAAATCCGACTAAATTGCCATTTAGCATTATTGGCATCAAAACAAAATTATAAATCCCTACCTCTAGCAACTTCCGACATTCAGCCGGATATTTTTCGCGCAATGTTTTGGTATCATTAACAATAACAGGTTGAAAGTCGCTAAAAAAATCATCCCAAATTGCGCCTTCTGCCGGAATATTTTTTGCCCCTGCCATATCCCTCCTGGAACGAATCCCTCTGTTACACCATTCATAAGCGATTTTAAACCATCGGCCATGTTTTTCATACAGGAAAACTCTCTCCGAATCAAGGTGCTCTCCCAAATATCGGAAAGTTTCATTGATACCATCAGAAAAATTATTCTGCGAATACAACATCTGTACCGCTTCCGACAATGTCATTTCTACCGCTAATGCAGTCTGAAGTTCATCCCGCTGTTTAAGCTGCTGGGTTATATCTACCAAAATCTCCATCCGTGCCAACCGCCCTTTATAATAAAAGAGCATATCCTGCACACTGAAATATTGTTTGGTAACCGCATTATACGAACGCCAGGAAATGCTTTGCATATCATTCTCACATAACAATACCGCTTTACACTCATTGCATTGCTTTCCCCGATGATGCAACAATTCATAACAATGAAGTCCGCCGTAATCTTCCTTTTTTTCCAGATTGAAATCTTTGCTTAGTTTATCATTTATATAAAGCAGCTCAAAAGTATTGGCATCAGCAATAAAAGCACATTCATCCAAGACATCAAATACGCTTACATCATCGCAACATGACAAACCTTTGCTATGTTCCATTGCTGACCCTCCTTACTTTCTATATACACATAATACAATTTTACTATCCAAAGCTAATATGTCAAGTCGCCATCCAACGTTATTTACAATCTTGACACCATAAATATCTATTGATATAATATTAGCGTTTCGGAGAGGTACTCAAGTGGTTGAAGAGTCCGGTCTTGAAAACCGGTAGGGCTGAAAGGTCGCGTGGGTTCGAATCCCACCCTCTCCGCCAGAAAAAAACAATGGGTTGTCGCATCGCGGCAACCCATTTTTATTTTGTCACAAAACCTGGCTTATTATCAATACACCTACTAACCCTTTAAGTGCATCTGTAAGTTCTTGTTCTAAATCATCATAGTAGTCTTCATCATAGTCGTAATCATCATGATGATGATGATGATGATGTCTTGCCCGTTCTTCCTCACGCCGTTCTCTTTCTATGCGCTCTCTTTCGCGGCGCTCATGCTCAAGGCGTTCCCGTTCATGACGTTCATGTTCCATGCGCTCATGCTCGCGGCGTTCATGCTCAAGGCGTTCCCGTTCACGGCGCTCATGTTCCATGCGCTCATGCTCATTATGATACTTTTGCGCTTCGTGTTTATTATGGTCATTATGAGGCTTCTCTGCTTCGTGTTTCCGCTGCTGTGCCTCATGTTGTTTTCTCTGCTCTTCCTGCTGTCTCCGCTGCTGCTCCGCCTTTTGACGTTGCTGTTCCTGCTGGCGACGTTGCTGTTCAGCCCGCTGGCGTTGTTCATTTTGTCTCCGCTGTTGCTCCGCTTTTTGCTGATTTCCGGTTGATTTGCGCTGCTGTTTTGCCTTCTGCTGATTTCCGGTCGATTTGTGCTGCTGTTTTGCCTTCTGCTGATTCCCAGTTGATTTGTGCTGCTGTTTTGCCTTCTGCTGATTTCCGGTCGATTTGTGCTGCTGAGCTGATTGCTGATGATTGCTTTTTCCGCTGTGCGGAGCGGCATAAACTGTCGTCCCTAAAACATTGAGACCAAAAATTACTGCTGCTGCTCCGCTAAGGATCTTTGATGTTTTCATGATAATCTGCCTCCTAAATCTTTCTCCGTGAGACCGTTATTTTTTATTTACAATTTGAGTTTAATCCGCCCAAAAATTTAACGCAATAATCTCTCCCTATGTTTAATCCAATTCTAATGGTCACTTTATTTGCGTTTAATACACAATTAATTTTTCTAAGAAATATATCCTTGATTATATATGTGTAAAGTTGTAAAATACCCATGTATCTACTTATGAGAAGAGGTTTTTAATATGAATGGTTCCCTGTTACTTTTTATTTGTTTGGCAATTTTTGTGGCTGCTTATTTTACTTATGGAAAATGGTTAGCCAATGTCTGGGGAGTTGATCCTGAACGCAAAACTCCGGCAGAAACAATGTGTGACAATGTCGATTATGTTCCGACAAAAACACCAGTTCTTATGGGACATCATTTTTCATCTATCGCTGGTGCCGGACCTATTGTCGGCCCGATAACCGCAGCCGTCTTTGGTTGGGTACCGGTAGTTTTGTGGATAATGATCGGTTGTATCTTCTTCGGCAGTGTCCATGATTTCGGTGCATTATTCGCTTCAATCCGCAATAAAGGAAAAAGTATCGGCATCATCATAGATCAAACTATCGGTGCCCGTGGAAAGCTTCTGTTTGCGATCTTTGCTTATGTAACACTTCTTATCGTTATTGCTGCATTTGCCAATATTGTCGCAGCTACTTTCGTTGCCAGCCCGCAATCGGCGACTTCTTCGCTGCTCTTTATCGTCCTGGCTGTTTTCTTCGGTGCAGCAGTATACCGCTTCCGTATGCCGCTCGGTCTCGGTACGGTTATCGGCGTTGCACTTATGATTGGAGCCATAATAGCCGGTCACTATTTCCCATTGGTCCTTTCCAAAAACGCCTGGGTAATAATCCTGATGATCTACGTTGTCATTGCTTCGGTTGCTCCGGTCTGGCTCCTGCTGCAGCCTCGCGACTATCTCAATTCATTTTTGCTTTATGCTTGTATCGCCTTTGCCTTTTTCGGTATTTTACTTTATCAGCCGACTATGCAACTGCCGGCATTCACGACTTTCAATCCTGGCCCTAAAGGAAATATGCCACTGTTTCCAATGCTGTTTATTACTGTTGCCTGTGGCGCCATTTCCGGAGGTCATGCTCTCATAGCTTCCGGCACTTCTTCCAAACAGCTCGATAGTGAAAAAAATGCATTGACCGTAGGTTACGGATCTATGCTTTTGGAAGGTGCTTTAGCTATTATTGCAGTTATTGCTGTTGGCTATGTCGGCAGTGACAAACTCATCGATTTGTTGCAGCATGGCGGCCCGGTCAACGTATTTGCTGACGGTATCGGCACATTTATGACTAAACTCGGATTTGAATTTACCATAGGAAAAAGCTTTATCGCCCTGACAATTTCCGCCTTTGCTATGACAACCTTGGATACCTCAACCAGATTAGCAAGATTTATCCTGCAGGAAATTTTTTCTCCCTCCGAAGTATTTACAACCGGTCAAATCGGCAATCCCCTTGCCAATATGTATATTGCGACAATTGTTACCATCCTTTTGGCCAGCTATATGTCCTTTGGTTCTTATCTGACTATCTGGCCGGTATTCGGCGTTGCCAATCAGCTCCTGGCGGCTCTGTCATTGCTTGCCATTGGCGTTTGGCTCAAAAAATCCGAACGTTCCCATTTGATGGTTATCATACCGATGGCGTTCATGTTTGTAGTCTGCTTTGTATCTCTAATGCAGATAATCATGGCTAATTTCGCTGTAAATCTCACCACAACGGCTCTGAGTATCATCCTGATGCTCTTGTCTCTTGCCTTGGTATTTGAAGCAAAAAAGGCTTTATCATAACTCAGCAAAGATGTCCCCCACCTCTGCAGGTGGCGGGTACCTTATGAAACGAACAAGCGGTGAGCATATCTCCCGCTTCG
>CALCTX010000181.1 GCA_937907035.1 uncultured Selenomonadales bacterium | reverse complement strand
CTTTTGCAGTTTGTCCACTGGCTTTTTTCTCTTCACGGCTCTGTCCTGCCCAATCGAAGGTAAAACCATCGCCTGCATATTCCCGAACAATTTCTTCCATCGCGGCCATAGCTTGACCTGAGCTATACCCCTCTGCCTGGCTGCCTTGAATGGTCAGTGATTTCATAGCATTAAATCGTGACAAAACCGCCGGAGCAGTATTTTTCTTTGGCCGGATAAGCGTATCCAGCGGTATCATATTGCCATTTTTATTTCGTACAAAAACAAATTTTGCCGCTTCAACATCATTTCGATAAGTCGTATCTGACTGCAGTATTACTTTATAGGTACGTCCGAACCGGTTAAAGTCATTAACCTGTGTTCCGCCAAAATTAACCTGTAATGCGTTGAACACCTCAGCCATATCTAAGCTCAAATTTTTAACCTTATCACGGTCAATATCAAAATCATAAATTGGTGAATTTGTACTGAACGTAGTATATACATTCCTCAATTCCGGACGTTTATTTGCTTCAGCAACAACCTTTTTAGCAATCATATCCAGTTCGGCATCTGTATGCCCTGATCTGTCCATAAGCTGAAGGTTAAATCCACCGACAGACCCCATTCCTGGTAAAGAAGGCGGTCGGACAGCAATCGTCGTTGCTTCAGGGTGTTTAGCCGCTCCAATACCAAAAGCTTTTGAAACTAATGCACCAACTTGTGTTTCCGAAGTTTTGCGCTTATCCCAATTATCCAATCCGACAAACATAGCTCCGGCACTTGATTTAGCGCAAGATGCCAACATATCATAGCCAGCTACAGACATCGCGCCTTTTACCCCCGGAAGTTTACGAATCTCTTCCGAAAAATCATGTAATAAAAGCTTTGTCTTATTCATTGATGTTCCTTCCGGCAATTGTACCGCAACAATCATAAAGCCGGTATCTTCATCCGGTACAAAGGTAGTCGGAACAAATTTGAACAGTATCCCGGTCAAACCAACTATTGTCACCAAAAAAATAACCGCATACTTTGCTTTTTTTATAAGTTTCGCAACATATACGGAATAAGATTCCGTAGTCCGCTCCAACCAGGCATTAAACTTGGCAAAGAACTCACCAAGTCGGCCTTTCTTTTCATCCGGATCATGTGGTTTAAGAATAAGTGCACACAATGCCGGAGTCAAGGACAATGCCACAATTGCCGACAAGGCCATTGACACCGCAATTGTCAAGGCAAATTGCCGATATAATACACCGGTCATTCCACTCAAAACTGAAACCGGCACAAATACTGCCGCCAAAACAAAGGCAATCGCAATAACCGGACCTTGAACCTCGTTCATAGCCACAATCGTTGCTTCTTTCGGCGACAAGTGATCCGTTTCCATATGCTTTTCAACATTTTCTATTACGACTATCGCATCATCAACAACCAAACCGATTGCCAAAACCATAGCAAATAACGTCAACGTATTTATTGTAAAA
>CALCTX010000180.1 GCA_937907035.1 uncultured Selenomonadales bacterium | reverse complement strand
GGCAGTGCGATGCCGCTCCCGGGCAGGTCGGCCACATAGCCGGTCACGCCGGCAGTCAGCGCCGCCTCCAGCATACCGCCGGAAATACGGGTATCCCGCCCGATAACGATCGAAGGTATCGTTTGTGCCTCGCCGTGCTCCCCAAAATATAAAGCAGCTGCCCTTCCCAACCGATAAGCGAGCTCCGGCTTTAATTCTATATTTGCATCGCCACGAACTCCGTCTGTACCAAATAATCTTGCCATCAATATTCCTCCACATAATTCTTTCAATCTGTAAAATAATCTGTAGTCCTTTATTACATTCTCAGTCAGCGATCAACTGTCTGTCACTTACTCTATAGTATGCCCAAATTTGGCTAAAAATGCAAGTGCCGCATTCATGCCATCAACTGCCGCACTCATGATCCCTCCGGCATAGCCAGCGCCCTCTCCGACAGGATAGATTCCATTCTTGCCAATCGCCTCATACGTTTCACGATCTCTGCAGATCCGGCATGGTGCCGAAGAACGCATTTCTACTCCCGTCATCGGAACATCATAAGCCGCAAAACCATTTATTTTATGATCAAAATATGGCAAAGCATCTGCCAACGTCCGACAAACAAAATCCGGCAAACAATCTTTCAGATTTGCCGGCTTAACTCCCGGCAAATAAGTAGGTGTTATACAAAAATTGTCGGTTCCGGTCCGTCCTGTCAGAAAATCGCCTACTGCTTGTACCGGTGCCCGATAGTCCGAACCTCCGGCAACGAAAGCCGCTGCCTCATATTTTCTTTGCAAGGCTATCCCGCCTAAAACAGTTCCGCCAAAATCCTCCGGAGTGACATTCACCAGAAGAGCTGCATTCGCAATCCCGCTATTTCGTTGATATAAGCTCATGCCATTAGTTACTACCCGGTTTTTCTCCGAAGCAGCAGCCACCACTTGCCCGCCCGGACACATACAAAACGAATATGCACCTCTTCCGGTCAAGGTATCTTTAAATGTCAAAGCATAATCCGCAGCGGATAAATCGGGGTTATCTGCATCTTCGCCATATTGCTTTCTATCTATCAGCTCTTGCGGATG
>CALCTX010000179.1 GCA_937907035.1 uncultured Selenomonadales bacterium | reverse complement strand
GTTTTGTGGCGGTGGTGAAAAATTATCGCCACCTTATGCATCAGACGAAGTTGCTTAATTTTTACAGCAACAGCTACGCCCAATTTGCTATTATCGTTCCTCTTATTATGGCAGCACCGCGTTATTTCAGCGGGGCAATGACATTGGGCGGGCTCATGCAGACCAACAGTGCTTTTGGCAGAGTTCAGGATGCTCTTTCATATTTTGTTGAGGCTTATGACGGAATCGCTCAGCTTACTGCCGTTATTTATCGTTTGACCGGCTTTACGGAGCATTTATCTGAAGTGCAGAGCATAGAGTCCGGAGTGGCTGAACAGGATGGCGGAACAGGCAGGCTGGTAATGGAAGAGCTTACTGTTAATTTACCGGATGGACGCCCGCTCATGGCGGAATGTCAGGCGGAAATAGCAGCCGCAGACAGAGTGTTGATAACCGGTGAATCCGGTTGCGGCAAGAGTACATTATTGCGGACTTTGGCCGGACTGTGGCCGTTTGCGGCAGGAAAGATCATGTGGCCAAATGATGAGAAAAAGCTGTTTTTGCCACAGCGTCCGTATTTGCCATTGGGCAGTCTTCGGAAGGCAATATATTATCCGTTGCCGGTGCGTGAGGGAGAAGAGGCTTTTTTGGCGGAAGTGCTGGCAAAAGTAGATATGGCTGAGTTTGCCGATAAGCTGGATACTGTTGATGATTGGAGCCGTATCCTGTCACTTGGAGAACAACAGCGGATAGCATTTGCCCGGGTGCTGATCGTTCGTCCGCAGTGGTTATTCCTGGATGAAGCAACATCGGCACTTGATGAAGCTCATGAAAATGAAATGTATTCTTTATTGCAGCGGGAGTTGCCGGAAATGAGCATTGTCAGTGTCGGTCACCGTTCAACTTTATTTGCTCAGCATAAGAAGGAGTTACATATTACTGAAGAAAAAACTTGGCAATTGCGGGATATAGCAACAGCTGTTGAATAAAATATTGCATTTTGCTGATAAAACTATTAGTATGAAGGAAAAGAGCAAATAAGCGGGGTGAAACTATTGATTTCTGAAACAGAGACCGTATTGCGGCTGGTATTGGCTTGCCTGATGGGGGGGGTTATCGGGTATGAGCGCCAGGGAAAAAACAAATCAGCTGGTTTGCGGACCAATATTTTGGTTTGTCTGGGTTCGTGTTTGATAATGATAGTTTCCCAGGAATTATATAAAGCAGTTGAGGGGCATACCAATGCTGATCCGGCCCGTTTGGCAGCTCAGGTTGTCAGCGGTATCGGCTTTTTGGGAGCCGGGGCTATTATGAAAGACGGCCTGACTGTAACCGGTCTTACTACGGCAGCTTGTGTG
>CALCTX010000178.1 GCA_937907035.1 uncultured Selenomonadales bacterium | reverse complement strand
CCGGGCTCCGACCCGGAATCCCCTTATGCATTGCAACTAATAAGGAGATGCCGGATCAAGTCCGGCATGACGGAAGCTTAATGCGACAGCCCCTTAAAACGTCACAAACTTCTCGCAAAAATAATAACAGCTGGTACTGTCAACAGTGACAATATAGTTGACAATATCATGATCTTACTCGGAAAAACAGTGTCCCGGCCCATAAGAGCCGCCAACATAACTGCCATGCTGGCAGTCGGACAAGCTGCCATTATCACTGTTGTCATAAGCAAGTTACCGGAAATCCCGGCATTTACAGCGATAAGAATTATAATGACCGGAAAAATGATATTTTTCAGCAAAACACCGATCCAAACCTGCGGATCGTTTATTATCGTATTCAGTGGCAACGACGTGATCAGAACACCGACCACTATCATCGAAAGACCGGTATTCAGGTCGGCAAGAAACTTGACACTCATGGCTACCGGTGACGGCAATGATAGCGAAAATGCAAAGAATCCCATACCAAGTGCTATGGCAAATATATTTGGATTGAGCATTGCTTTTACTAAAGAAGGAAAATCAAATCTGTTGGTATAAAGAACTATTCCATGAGTCCAAACGAAAAGCGCAAACACGCCATTATATGCCGAACCGTAAAATACACCATCAGCGCCGAGCAAAGTATATAAAAGTGGAAACCCCATAAATCCGCAGTTGCCATAAACGACCGAAAACCGTAGTACTGAACGTTTAAAACTTTCACTGACAAAATGTGAGTTGAAAATAAAATGGCCTAATATAATCGTGCCCAGATACATCAAAACCGAGATAAAAAACATGACAAGCAAATTATGTAACCGCTCCGGCTCATATTTCGTCTGAAAAGAGTGAAATACAATACAAGGCGTTATTACATAACACAGCAAAAACGTCAGATGCGTAGCTGTATCACGAGAAAGATACTCTTTTTTCGCCAGAAAATACCCCAACCCCATTAAAATAAAAAGGACCAAAACCTGATTAAGAAGAACAAGAAACTCTGTCATGTGCTAACATCGACCTCTTACATTAAGACTATTATTTGACAAACAAAACGCACTTATCAATTTAAAAAATCTTTCCGAGCGTAAACCAAAATCTGCCTTTTGCTTTGGCACTATCATCATCAGTATAATAATTCGGACTGCCGATACGCCTTGCATAATCTAAGCGTATGAAAAAATTGCCTGGCCTGATATATGATACACCAATGCCCCAGCCTTTGACAGTCTCACCGCCGGAAAATGCTTCTCTTCCATCGTTTGTGATCTTAACATGTCCTATGTCAAAAAACGTAAATACTGTCAAACCGG
>CALCTX010000177.1 GCA_937907035.1 uncultured Selenomonadales bacterium | reverse complement strand
GTTTAACTCCAGCCATCGTACCATTTACAGCGGCATTCTCAATATCACCGGTAATAGTAGCCAGATGACCGCCAGCATTTTCAGCTGCAACCTTTGCATTTCCCCAATTAACATTATTTGTGCCATTGAAGCTCTCATAGTAGTAAGCATTGCCACTATTAACTTCACCAGATATCTCTACGTTACCGGCACCAGCATCAAGCTGTACATTACCACCTGTCGCTATTACAACATCTCCACCAAGATTGATATTGCCACCGCTTGTGCTAATAATGCGCTCACCGCTATTTTTAGTCTTTGCTTCAGTACCCGAGAGACCAATATAAGTTTCTCCAACAGTTGAGAATGTTCCGCCTTTGGTTTCAATATCCCCCTCAACAAGCAAAGCGCCACCCTGTGTAGCAGCATTTCCTGCATTAAATGCAAGATTCATTTTGCCGGATTCACTCTTCAAGTTATTTGCGATCTGCACATTACGGTTCGCATTCAATGTAAGTGCCGTCTCACCGCCAGCAGCCTTAGTTACTGCATCTATGAAACGAATATCACCAACGCTTGTTTTTGCTTGGGAATTAAGAGTTACACTCTGGGTCTGCCCCAAAGTATCACCCAATGCTTTTGCACTGATTTTAGAAGCAGAGGTGTCATAGTTTGCACTATCAGTTACCTCAATACTGGATGCCAGTGCATTGACATTAAGTGTCGCAGCCGCAACAGCAGCCTTTTTCGACATATCAACTTTATCGCCGGTAAGATTTACATTGCCGCCATTAGCATCAACATTTGCATTGACATATACTTTTCCATTTTCCTGTTTATGCTGCCAATCATATCCTGCACCGGACGAATTTACCGAAACATCCAACTTGCCGTTTTCAGCAGTAATCGCAGAATTGATATTTACATCATGACTGGCATTAACTGATAATGTGCCATCGGTTTCAGCGGTTCTGTTCAATGCTGCATTTATATTAATATCCCCGCCCTGTTTTGGATCGTCCTCATTGACTGTAAGTGTTACACTGTCAGCCTTCTTAAGTGCTTCATTCAATGCTGTTGCACTGATATTAGAAATATTGTCGGCAACACTACCATCAGTAACAGTCATACTGGTACTGTTTGACTTAAGCTCCAATGATTTAGCATCAATATCAGAAGCGCTGGTAACATTGATCTTTTTACCATAAGCCGATGCTTCTTTTGCAGTTATATCACCTGCAATATTAATTGCCCCTGATTTTCCATCTATATCTACTTTATTGCCAGCGACAATTTCTCCATCCTGCTCAATATTGATGTTTCCGCCACGTGATTGCT
>CALCTX010000176.1 GCA_937907035.1 uncultured Selenomonadales bacterium | reverse complement strand
TTCAATTACCGGTTCAAGGCTTTCGAAAACTTCTTCAACTGCCTGAAGAAATTCTTTTTCATTGGCGCATCTTTCTGCAAGACCGTCATAGACTCTCTTTAAATATTCATTTGTTAAAGCCATTTTTTTCACTTCCTTTTTCTATAACTTTATCAAGGTAAATTACTAAAATTATTTTGAAAATTATATTACAACGAGCATTTATATTCAATAGGAAATCTCTTGAAAATCATATATGCATTTAGTAAAATTATGTTGGAAAACGGCTATATGTGAGCCAAATCTTTTGATGTAAAAAGTCCGGTTCGGACTTGATTAGGAAGGAAATGTTTTGGAAGAAAAGAGAGTAGTTGTTGCATTGGATGCTATGGGTGGAGACTTCGCCCCTGCAGAGCAGGTAAAGGGTGCTGTGGAAGCTGTAAATGAGAATCCAGATGTGTGCGTTAAATTATTTGGAATTGAAGAAAAAGTTAACGCGGAACTTTCCAAATACACTTATAAAAAAGAGCAAATTGAAGTCATTCATGCTCCGACGGTAATTGAAACTGCAGAGCCTCCAGTAAAGGCCATTAAAACGAAAAAAGATTCGTCTATGGTTACTGCAATGTATGCAGTGAAAAATGGTGAGGCAGATGCGATGGTTTCTTGTGGTTCTACTGGTGCCCTGTTGGTTGGCGGACAGGTTATCGTTGGAAGAATCCGTGGAATCGAAAGAGGAGCCTTGGCCTTCATGGTACCTACGCTGAAAGGTATGACTTTGATTATTGACTGTGGAGCCAATGTTGATGCAAGAGCAGATATGTTAGTCCAGTTTGCCCAGATGGGATCGATTTACATGGAATGCATGATGGGCATAAAGAACCCACGTGTCGGAATCATTAACATCGGTGAGGAAGAAGAAAAGGGAAATGCTTTAGTTAAGGAAACCTTCCCGCTTTTGAAAGAGTGTAAAGGTATAAACTTTGTCGGCCTGCGTGATGCCGGAGACCCTGTAGAACTGGCATCGCGTTACGATAAAGAACGTTGTGATGAATTAGTTTTTTTGGATATTACAGCTTCCAGCGATAATCGGGAGACAATAGTTGATGTGGCAAGAAATTGCGCCTCACAGGTATTTATTCCGTTTACGGTTGGTGGCGGGATCCGGACTGCTGACGATATGCGTAAAATGTTAAAAGCCGGAGCAGATAAGACCTCGGTCAATTCAGCAGCGGTAAAAGACCCGGATATCATCCGGCAGGGAGCAGAAAAATTTGGCAGCCAGTGTGTGGTTTTGGCTATTGATGCCCGCAAGACAGGCGAGGACAAATGGGAAGTATTTGTCAATGGCGGTCGGACTCCGACAGGAATCGATTGTATCGAGTGGGCGAAAAAAGGTGTTGCTCTCGGAGCGGGAGAAATACTGCTGACCAGTATGGATGCTGACGGGACAAAAGACGGCTATGACATACCACTGACCCGGGCTGTATCAGAGACTGTCAATGTTCCGGTGATTGCTTCCGGCGGAGCCGGCAAGCTTGAACATTTTTATGATGTACTGACCTTGGGCAAAGCAGATGCGGTTTTGGCGGCATCGGTTTTCCATTACGGCCAGTTTACAGTGCGTCAGGTTAAGGAGTACCTTAAATCACGCGGAGTGGAGGTAAGGTTCTGATGGATATTTCAATGGTAAAATTTGATGAAAAAGGGCTGGTGCCGGCAATCGTTCAGGAAGAGAACGGACAGGTTCTTATGCTGGCCTATATGAATGAAGAATCCCTGCAGAAGACGATCGAAACCGGTTATACCTGGTTCTTCAGTCGCAGTCGGCAAAAGCTGTGGCAAAAGGGAGAAACCTCGGGAAATGTGCAGCAGGTAAAGGAAATTTCATATGATTGCGATGGTGATACATTGCTGGTCAGGGTACATCAGACCGGTGTAGCCTGTCATACAGGGTCCTATACCTGTTTTTCCGGACGCCGTCTGGGAGAAAACACCAAAAGCGTGGCTGTCATTCAGCCTGAACCGCAAAATGGCATTGCAGAGATTCTGAATGACCTTTATAAAGTTATTCAGGACCGGCGGGTCAATCCGGTTGAGGGGGCGTACACCAACTATCTGTTTGACAAAGGTCATGACAAGATTTTGAAAAAGGTCGGCGAAGAAGCGGTCGAAACTGTTATCGCTTCGAAAAATATGGATCGGCATGAAGTAATATATGAGATGGGCGATCTTTTGTATCACTGTCTGGTGTTGCTTGCATTCCATAACATTCCGCCGGATGAGATATTCAGAGAACTCTTTGAGCGACACAATGGTGCTCAATATCATAAATTTGAAGGGAAGACGGGCATTCGTCCGGAGATGTAAAGATGAACGAAACAGACATGATGAAGGGGCTTATGCTTATCTCAAGCCTCGATAATTGCAATGATACAGCAAACAGCCGGGGCGAAGTACCGCCACCGCCTGAAAAGCCATGTCCACAGACGGCGGCTGTTATCCGTTTGCCGGAGCCGGGACTCCTTGATGACAAAGAGATGAGTTTTCTGGAACTCATCGAATTGCGGGCAACAATCCGCAATTTCAGTGACAAGCCGATAACCTTAAAAGAATTGTCCTTTATGCTTTGGTGTACACAGGGTGTAAAGATGATGAATCCGAATGGTACGACGATCCGTAACGTTCCTTCGGCCGGAGCCCGTCATGCTTTGGAAACCTATCTTTATTTAGGCAATGTTGAAGGGGTGGAACCTGGTATTTATCGTTTTCTGGCGCTTGGTCATGCCTTGGAAACGATCACGACAGAGCCGGAACAGACAGCAAAATTTTTGGCAGCCTTTAAGTCCAAAGCTGTGGTTGACAAATGTGCGGCAGTATTTTTGTGGGTAGCGGAATATGACCGCATGACTTATAAATTCGGTCAGCGGGCTTGCCGCTATGTTTTCCTCGATGCCGGACATGTTTGCCAAAACCTTTATCTGGCGGCGTATACTCAGCAGATCGGGACCTGTGCGTT
The DNA here is from genome assembly GCA_937907035.1 of uncultured Selenomonadales bacterium. The sequence continues at coordinate 8,568 of CALCTX010000176.1, read as the reverse complement.
GGGGGCGTTCAACGAAACAGAGATTGGCGAAATCCTGGCATTGAATAGTGACAATGAATTCCCGCTTTATGGAGCTGCAGTCGGAAAACCAGAATTGTAACAGCAGGAGATGAGTGATGTGTCCGAAGAAGGGATAATGAAAGTTCGTTTGCTCAGAATACTGGAGATCATGCGCAAAACTGATGAAAAGCATCCGCTTAATGCTACACAGATTTGTGAAGAACTAAAGCGGCGTTTTAATATTGTCGCCGAGCGCAAGGCAGTCGGACGTGATCTCAAATGTCTTGATGCTGCCGGTTATACCATTGTGAAATGTGATAATCATAATGCCGGTGCCTATATGATAGACCAGCTCTTTGAAGATTACGAACTCAAGATCATTGCCGATGCGATCTGCAGTGCGCATTTTATGACCGAACAGGACACAGAACAGTTGCTCAAAAAGATCAAAAACATGGCAACTGACGAAGGCGAAAGTATCATCGAAGATACGGCATTTTTTGATAAACTGTTAAAAAGCGAAGACAAACAAAACAAAAATAAGATTGATACTTTGATCAGGGCTATCCGGGAAAAGAAAAAGATCAAATTCAAATACTTTGAGTATGGCGAAAATGCGAAAAAAGCACATAAACGCAAAGGGCATGAATACCATCTCAGTCCGTATTTTCTGGCCCTGCATGACAATGAATATTTCCTTATTGCCAATTCCGCTTCCAATGACGGAGCCAGCCATTTCCGTCTTGAAATGATCGATGAGCTTGAGATCACCGAAGAAACGGCCCGACCGATTCGGGAGATAGTTGATTTTTATGATGAAAATAAAAATCGGCTCTCAGTTGAAGAGTATTTGCGCAAAACACTGGATATGTGGTCCGGCAAACCGGAGAATATTGTGTTGGAATGCAAATATGATGCCTATAATGACATAATGAATACCTTCGGGCGAAATGTACGTGCGTACAGCTTTAAAAAGGATACTTGCCGGGTAAAGATCCAGGCTGTCAATAATCCGGGATTTTATCACTGGCTGGCCGGAAAAGGCACAGATATCAAGGTGGTTATGCCGTTGAGTGTCAAGCATGGTTTTTGTGATTACATCAGGGAAATAAGTGACAGTTACAACGATTAAGAGATGTACTCAGAAATGTATTAAAAACCTCGTGAGCAAGATTGTTGCTTACGAGGTTTTTAAAGTAGTTTAAAGGATAATGAAAAAGAAGGTCGAATATAATATTCATAATAGATTTAGAGGAGATTCGCTATGACGGGGATTGATTTTTTTGATAAAGACATAATAAATACACTCATTCCGGTATTTACAATGAAACCGGATAAAGAAGTATTGCTTTATGATAAAAAGCATTTGAATTTGATAGATCCTTTGATAAATGCGATCAAAAATCATGGTATTCGTCAGGTATTGCCAATTTGTGTTGATGTGGACAGCTTTTCAGATATTGAGAAGAAACTTCGTGAGGTATTGGATTCGGGCGAGGATGATGTTTATATTGAACTTACCGGCGGCTCGGAGCTGATGAACGCTTGCGGATATAAACTGGGGATAGAATATAATACTCTGCTTTTGCATGTTGATTATGACCGGATGAAAATACTCGATGTAAGAAAAGATGAAGTGCTGTGTGATGCCCAAAACGTTTCTCTTAATGATTATATTGTCGGTGTTGGCGGAGCAAGAACGGATGATTCTCATTTTTTGCCGGATAAAGAGGATTTTCCGGTAATAAAGGAGATGGCAGAGTTTATTTTTGATAATGAAGAACAATGGAAGCTGACTTGTAATAAGTTGATGAATGTTACGGCTAATGAAGAATATTTGATAAAACAATTGTTTAGCGAAAAAGACCGTTATATTTTGGCTAAATTAGTTGAACTTGGTTTTATGAAAGACAACGGCTCCCGTTATGAATTCAGTAATCCGACAGCAAAACAGTACGCTACAACTATCGGTGTGTGGGTGGAACTCTATATCTATATAAATTTAGTAGAGGTATATGGAAATGCGGATATAGGCGTGGGAATAGATTGGAATTCACGAGATGATTTTTATTTTAGAAATAGTGAAATAGATGTCATTTTAATGTATAAGTCAATACCGGTATTCTTTTCATGCAAAATGAAAGCGCTTAATCCACTTTCGGTAACAGAGGTCGGTTATTTGGCAAAAAGACTTGGCGGGTCAAGGGCACAGGCTGTTTTGGTTACAACCAAAACAGAGGATGAAGGAAGAGGGATATTCAGAAAAATGAAGGATTTACGTGTAGGCTGCGTAAAGATTTCTGAGTTAAGAAAAGCAAAGTCTGCCAAAGAGTATTTTGATGGGCTGTTGGAATCGCTGGGATTTGAGATGTGATCATTTAAATTCGGAAGCAGGAATATTAAAAGAGGTTGTCATAACAGAGAAATTTGCTCTGTTATGACAACCTCTTTTAAATGTGATTATTCAAATAGTATTCATGCAGTTGGCAAAGTGCGTTTCTTTTTTACATCATTATATATATCAACTATGACGTCGCGCAGTATCACGACACACGGCACGGCCAAGAACATACCCGGCGGGCCCATGAGTTCACCGCCAAGGAAAATGGCGAGGATAACAGCGGCTGCGTGTAAACTGAGACCTTTGCCGACAATGAACGGGTAGATAAGGTTATGATTGATCTGTGTCAGGATCAGGTAAAAGAAGGCGGTGTGGATGGCAATCAACGGCGATATAGTTGCGGTCATGATTATGCCGAAGAATGAGGCAATGGTCGGACCGACAACGGGAATAAATTCGCTTATGCCGGATAGTACCGCAAACACCGGTGCATATGGCAGATGCCGCAAATAGAAATAAGCAAAGACAATGAGTGAGGTTATGATGCAGACAGTAAGCTGACTGCTGATGTAGATCTTTAATGACTGGAGGATACGGTTAAAGAGCTTCATGATGCGACCGTAATCTTCATCAGGGAAAAGTCTGGCAATCCAGCGCTTGATCTGGGTACCGTCAGCTAACAGATAGAAGGTGATAAATAAGGTTATCAGGATATCAATGAATTTGCTGAATACGGAGAGAAGAATAGTAAGTGAGGATTTTACGGCGTCAACACCGACATTGGCAATATCTGCCCATAAATGATCGACCTCTTTTGTTAAGAGCGATGAGCGGGCGATCATTGGCAGTTCCTGAATGCGGGCAGTTATTTCCGGCAGATCGTTAATAAAGCGTTCCAGAGAAGGAATTACGCTATTGGAGACTATGGAGATAATGCCACCGACTGCAATCAGGAAGCAACATAATACGATAGTGGCTGACAATCCTTGGGAAATATGAGTGTGAAGGCGCAGTTCAGTTACCGGCTTGATAAGCAACAAGTCAAGCAGGATAGAAAGAAATACGACAAAGGCAAAGGTTGGTAAAAACCAAAATGTTGTCAGCAACAATATAAAAAATATGGCAATAATATAGGAAGTAAAGTGTTTTTGCCACATAGGCAAATCCTCCTTAAGGAGAAATTATTTGATCTGATTGAAAAGGGCAGCAAGTTCTGCGGCAGACGGTTCACCGCTGATTTCGGTCATAATGTATTTGTCATCGACAAAGAGCATGCCGTCTTCTGCGTATGCGTTTTTCGGCAGTTTATTTTCGGCAGGTTTTGCTTCGGGTTCACGTTGGAAGCTGAAGGTCCGCTTTTTGTATTCGCCGTTTTCAGGTTCTTCTTTTTCTTTCTTTTTCTCTTTCTTTTTGGGAGCAGAATCTTTATAAAGAAGAGCCAGATTGCCGGCAACCAGATAGGAACGCTCAGCAGCACTCATATCTTCCTCGGTACTGTCAGCACAGACGAGGAATGTTTGTCCGTTCAGGGTTATGATCCCGTCGGCAACAGTAACTTTGTCACAGCTGAGTTCGGTCAGCTTTTTGGAGTAATTGTCACGACGCTGTTCGTTGGACGGATGATCTGACGGAGAAAAAATTTCGCCGACAAAATTTTGCGAGCCGGAAGAGTTCATCTTTTCCATTACGCGCTGCCAAATAGCGGCACAGGCACCGGGATTATACGGGGTGTTGAGAAGATAATCAAAAGCAAGGTTGTCAGCTTCCCATTCCTGTGGCTTGGTTATTGATTTGGCTGTTATCTGATTGTTGAGAACAGTAGCTAAAACAGCACCACCGATTCCGCCGGTCGATTCAGCGAGAACGGCAGACCCGAGAGCTACCGGAATGGTTTTATGAAAGCCTTTTACAACGTGATTTTTTTGTCCGTGTCCCATTTCATGAGCAATAACAACGGCTATTTCGTCATCATTGGTTACAAGGTTAAAAAGCCCGGTGTTGACACTTATGTTGTGCCCCAATGAACAGAAGGCGTTGAATGTTTCGTCGTTATTGATGAAATAATTATACGGTTTATCATATATTGACGGATCGACGGAACCGATACCGGCAGTAAGGTTTTCCATAATTGTATCAAGACGGGTGTTAAGTTCAGGATCTTCGTTTACACCGTATTGGGTGCGCATTGAATTGTGAAGTTCCTGACGGCCGTCTTTATCCAGATAGCTGAGCTGTTGTTCGACAGCGGCAATCTGAATACCGGTACCGATGATCGCGCCGAGAATGCTGGCATCGGCAGTCGGTGCAGGTATGGCCGTAAAGGCTATAGATGTACCGAGTATTCCGGCGGCAAGAGTCGCAGAGATTTTTCTTTTCAGGGATGAGAGTTTCATAAACAGGCTCCTTCCGTAAACGAAATATAAATAGAAGCTTTTTGCATCATAATGTATTTTACCAAATAAATAGGAAAAGGAAAATCAGATATTATTAGAAAATCGTTAAATTTTATTATTTTTGGGGGTGGCAGTGAAAAATTGACAATGATCTGTCAATTGCGGTAAGATTGACAGCGGTGATAATGATGAAGAAAGAGGATAAAAGGTTTGTAATGAATAGTACAGCGGTAAAGCTGGTCTTGGGAGACATAACAAAGCTGACCTGCGGGGCAATTGTCAATGCCGCAAACAGTACTTTGCTTGGTGGCGGCGGCGTTGATGGAGCAATCCATAAGGCAGCGGGCCCACGCTTGCTGGAGGAATGCCGGACACTTGGTGGCTGCCGTACCGGTGAGGCTAAGATCACAAAGGCCTATGAAATAACAACAGCAGACTATATTATTCATACAGTTGGTCCGATTTATTCCGGCAGTCCGTCTGATGCCGGGAAATTGGCGATGTGTTATTCTAATTCATTGGATCTGGCGTTGGAGTATAAATGCCGGAGTATAGCGTTTCCTTGTATTTCAACCGGTGTGTATGGGTATCCGGCTGAACCTGCAGCAGAAATATCGCTTCGGGCGGTTGCGGATTGGCTTCAGATACATGGAGAAAATTCTATGGAGATCATCTTTTGCTGCTTTAATGAGTGGCAGTTTGAGATTTATGAGCATTTGTTAAAATAATATTTACATTGCTCTTTTGATGTGTTATACTACTACAAGTGTTATGTCCACAGCTCAGCCTGCGAGGTACTCCGACGCTGGCTTGGCTGCAGGATAAGATTAAATTTTAGGAGGAAGAAAAATGTTAACACAGGAAGACAAGAACAACATTATCAAAACTTATGCAGTTCATGAAGGAGATACCGGTTCGCCGGAGGTTCAGATCGCTCTTCTTACTGCACGTATCAAGTATCTTACTGATCATCTTAAGGAGCATAAGAAGGATCATCATTCCCGTCGCGGCCTTTTGAAGATGGTTGGTCATCGCCGTCGCCTTTTGAGCTATCTCTATAACAGTGATATTGAGCGGTATCGTTCTATCATTGCTAAACTTGAGCTTCGCAAGTAATATTAAGAAGCGGGGAAAATTCCCCGCTTTTTATTTTTACGCGATAAATAAAAAGGATTTTTCCGATGAATGTCGAATAGATAAATGTTACAGCAAAGAGAAAAAATAGGAGGAAAGTAAATGCAAAGCTTTGAAATGCAAGTAGGCGGCCGCTCTTTTATTGTTGAGAACGGCAAAATGGCGAAGCAGGCAAACGGTGCGGTACTCGTTCGTTATGGCGATACGGTAGTGCTGGTTGCGGTTACAGCTTCGGCAGAGCCACGTGAGGGTGTTGATTTTTTCCCGCTCACAGTTGATTATGAAGAAAAAATGTATGCCGTAGGTAAGATCCCAGGAGGATTTATTAAGCGTGAAGGACGTCCGAGCAATCAGGCTATCCTTTGTGCCCGCCTGATCGATCGTCCAATCCGTCCGCTGTTCCCGAAAGGGTTCCGTAATGATGTTCAGGTTATCGCAACGGTTCTTTCGGTTGAGCAGGATAATCCGCCGGATATTGCTGCTATGATTGGTGCATCATGTGCTCTTACGGTATCTGATATTCCGTTTAACGGGCCAATCGCCGGTGTCCGTGTCGGCCGTGTAAATGGCGAATTCGTTATCAATCCGACAGTTGAGCAGCGTGAGATTTCTGATCTCAATCTGACGATTGCCGGTTCAGCGGATGCAGTTATGATGGTTGAGGCCGGAGCTAATGAATTGCCGGAAGAGGTTATTTTGGAGGCTATTCTGTTCGGCCATGAGGAAATTAAGAAGATTGTTGAATTCCAGAACCAGATGGCAGCTGCCTGCGGTAAGGAAAAACGGCAGGTTAAGTTGTTCCAGGCACCGGAAGCTTTGGAAAATGGTATCCGCGAATATGCCGGAGCTCGTTTGGATGCGGCTGTTCGCAATCCGGACAAGCTTGACCGCGATGCTAATATCGCTGAGATCAATGCTGAGACTATGGAACATTTCCTGGTTGAATATCCTGATCAGGCGAAGGAGATCGCACAGATTCTCCATGATCTTGAGAAGAACATCGTTCGCAAGATGATCACTCATGAGAAGATCCGTCCGGATGGACGTGCAGTTGATGAGGTTCGTCCGGTAAGCTGCGAGATTGATATTTTGCCACGTACTCATGGCACAGGTCTCTTTACTCGCGGCCAGACACAGATTTTGACAGTAACTACACTTGGTTCACTTTCTGATGAGCAGGTTATAGATGGCTTGGGAACAGAGAAGTCTAAGCGTTATATACATCAGTACAATTTCCCGGGATACAGTGTCGGCGAGGCTCGTCCGGCTCGTGGTCCGGGACGTCGTGAAATCGGTCATGGCGCACTCGCTGAGCGGGCGCTGGTTCCGGTTATTCCGTCTGAGGAGGAGTTCCCATATACATTGCGTCTGGTTTCTGAAGTTCTTGAGTCCAATGGTTCAAGCTCTATGGGCAGTGTTTGCGGCAGTACACTCTCTCTTATGGCAGCCGGCGTTCCGATTAAGCGTCCGGTATCCGGTGTAGCAATGGGCTTGGTCAAGGATGGAGATAGCTACACGATCCTTACTGATATTCAGGGCATGGAAGATGCTCTCGGCGATATGGACTTTAAGGTAGCAGGTACTGAAGTCGGTGTAACGGCTATCCAGATGGATATCAAGATTGCCGGCATTACCCGTGAGATTTTGTCCAAAGCTCTCGAGCAGGCAAAACGCGGCCGGGCATTTATTCTCGGCAAGATGATGGAAACTATCAGTACACCGCGTACTGAACTTTCACCGTATGCTCCGCGTGTAACGACGATCCATATCAATGTTGATAAGATCCGCAATGTGATCGGACCGGGCGGCAAGGTTATCAAGAAGATCATTGAAGATACCAATACTCAGATCGATATTGAAGAGGATGGTACTATTTATATTTCGGCCGTTAATGTTGAGGATTCTGCGAAGGCCATTGCGATCATTGAAGATTTGGTCCGTGAGGTCGAAGTTGGCGGCGTTTACAAAGGAAAAGTTACCCGAATTATGAATTTCGGTGCTTTTGTTGAGGTATTGCCGGGCAAGGAAGGTTTGTGTCATATTTCCCAGCTGGCAAAAGAGCGGGTAGAAAAGGTAGAAGATGTTGTCAATGTCGGCGACGAATTCGAAGTAAAGGTTACCGAAATTGACCGTCAGGGACGTATAAATCTTTCTCATAAGGTATTGCTCTGATAGTTGATAATTATTATACGGATATTGCTAAGACTCCCAAACTTTGGTTTGGGAGTCTTTTGATATCAAATTGTTTATTATCATGCAATAGGTTTTCTTTTATTTATGCAGGAAACAGGAATTTCTTTCTGTCATTGTATTGCTTTTTTATATAAAATATGCTATTCTTCCTGTTGTGCAAGGGGATAATATCATTTAAAATGAATTATACCTTTTGCTATTGTGGTTTGAGTATTTATTTACTGCTTAGATCCGGCAGGACTGAGACGGGAAATGTATTTGTGCAGCATTTTTGCGCCTTTCGGTCGTCAGTCGGAAAGCGCATTTTTTATTTGGTTTTTGGGAAGGAATGGTTTAGAAAAGTATGATGGCATTTTGTAAGTTTTTTACAAATAATATGGCATTATTTGTTGCTCTTTGCGGAGCAATCGGCGCCTTTTTTCCGGCGACATTCAAATGGGTCGGGCCACAGATTTCCTGGATGTTGGGGCTGGTTATGTTCGGTATGGGCATGACGCTTACCTTTGA
>CALCTX010000175.1 GCA_937907035.1 uncultured Selenomonadales bacterium | reverse complement strand
TCTATAATCTTGATGCCATTATCGCCGTGGGTTATCGTGTAAATTCAAAGAAAGCAACAAAATTCCGCCAGTGGGCTACCAAGACCCTGAAAGAATACATCACAAAGGGCTTTGTGCTTAATGATGATATGTTAAAGAATGGAAAGCCTTTTGGCAAAGATTACTTTGATGAATTACTGGAGCGCATCCGTGAGATCCGTGCCAGTGAGCGCAGGGCTTATCAGAAAATCACAGATGTGTTTGAACAGTGCAGCTATGATTATGATAAGAATGAGCAACGAATCTGTTTTCGAAATAGTTCTTTCTTTGAAATTTAAAGAGTGTGAGTCGATAAATATTTATCAGCTTTTAGGATAGCGGCAATGGTTTTTCCATCCGCTATTTTTCCGTCCATAATATCCTGAACCACATCTTCTAATGGAACTTCTTCCAAATTCAGAAATTCATCTTCGTCCAGTTTTCGTTCTCCTTTATGCAACCCAGAGGCCAAGAATAAAGTGATGCATTCGGTAGTATAGGCGACGGAAGGATAGTAATCCCCCAGATTGATCCAAGTATCGGCAGTAATGCCGGTTTCTTCTTTTAATTCACGCTTTGCACATTCTAACGGGTTTTCACCCGCAATGTCAAGTTTGCCGGCCGGAATTTCCAAAGTCACAGCCTGTACCGGATAACGATACTGACGCACGAGAATGATCTCGCCATTTGGCAGGATCGGAATCACCGCCGAAGCACCGGGGTGTTTTATCCATTCCCGATAAGCAATATTCCCGTTCGGCAATTCTACCTTATCTTTCTTTACTTTTAACAGACAACCGGAAAAAATATCTTCACTGTCCAGCTTTTTTTCGATCAAATCCTCATCCATAACCTGATACTCCTATTTGTTAAGTCTGTTTTTAAACAATCGGGCATGATCCAACATTTCCCGGGCGTTATCAAGCGAAGCAGCTGTAACATCAATTCCTGAAGCCATCCGGGCTATCTCATTTACCCGTTCTCCGTCGGAAAGCTCAGCAACCTCCGTCACAGTCTTGCCGGCTTTCGCTTGTTTGTGAAGATACAGATGAACATCAGCCATACAGGCGATCTGCGGTAAATGCGTGATACACAGTACCTGCTTATAAGCCGCTACTTTGGCAATACTTTCCGCAACCATCTGCGCTGTCTTACCGCCAATTCCGGTATCGATCTCATCAAAGACCATGCTGGCGGCACTGTCATCATCAGCCGCCGCTACAACCTTCAGGGCTAAAGCTATCCGTGACAGCTCACCGCCGGAAGCTACCTTGTCGATTGGCTTTTCAGCCTCCCCGACATTAGCCGAGAAATACATATTGACGTCATCAAACCCGGTTGACGTCAATTCCGTTTTTTTGTCAATGACAAACCGGAACCGGGCATCTTTCATTCCCAATGATCGCAGCTGTTCACAAATCTCTTTGGCCAATTTGTCAGCCGCTTCTTTCCGTTTGACAGTCAAACTGTCAGCCAGTTTCACCGCCGTTGCATATTCTTCAGCTGACAGGGCAGTGAGTTTTTCTTTATCAGCATCATAATTCTCTATCGAATCAAGTTCTGCCGAGATCTTTTCATAATATTCCTTTACCTCAGCAACCGTTGAACCATATTTCTTCTTTAATTTTTCTATCAGATCCAGCCGGCTCTGCATTTCATCAAGAACAGCCGGATCAAACTCCAAGTTGTCACTGTAATCACGAATACTGTAAAAAGCTTCCTGAAGCTGGCACCTGGCGTCAGTTATAAGCTTTTGCGCTTCAGCAAGCGAATCGTCATAGCGTGACACCATATCCAGATTCTGCTCCACTGTTGACAATGCAGCTAACGCGCCTTCAGAATTGTCATCCCCCTGTAAAAGCGAATACGCCTGCTCGATATTTTCGGTTATTTTCTCAGCATTTGCCAGACGTTTGACTTCATTCTCCAATGTTATGTCTTCATCATCAAGCAATTTGGCATTTTCAATTTCCTGTGTCTGCCAGCGGAGCATATCAAGCCGCTGTTCCATATCCTTCGCC
>CALCTX010000174.1 GCA_937907035.1 uncultured Selenomonadales bacterium | reverse complement strand
TAAGCTGGGAGAAAAGTTTGATTTCGATGTAAGAACGGCTCGTGAGCAGTGTAAGGAGGACAGACTGTTCCTTGATTCTCCAGGTATGAACTATATCCTCGGTGGTGGTTTTATGCCAGGTAGAGTTTATATGTTCTCCGGTCCTGAATCAGGCGGTAAGACAACTCTTGCAACCTATGTTGCATCTCAGATTCAGAAGCACTATGAAAGTCATAGATATGTTTTGTATGCTGACTTCGAGTATTCTCTGGATATTAATCATGCTGCAGATCTCGGGCTTGATATTGATAGTAACTTCATTCTTATGAGACCTAAGTCAGGTGAAGATTTCTTCGATGCTCTTCCTGAGCTTCTTAATACCGGTGAAATCGGACTTGTTGTCATTGACTCTATCACCATGATTAACTCTAAGGCTCAGCTGGAAGATTCCTTCTCCGGTTTTAGCGGTGGTAAGACTGCAAACGTTATTTCTGTCGGCTTGAAGAAGATTGCTCCTTTCCTCTACACCAACAAGTGCTCTATGATTATGATTGCCCAGGAAAGAGCTAACATTGGTGGTTATGGAGCTGATTTCAAGGGTTAAAGCGGTTCTGAGATGAACCATGGCTGAGGAAATAAAGGAATTAACCCTTGACGGAATTGTGGTAAATAATGAGAAGCATGAGGTTTCTGTTAAAGAAATGATAATCGATTTAACTTATAAAGAATATGAATTATTGCAGTATTTCTTGTTAAATAAAGGGATTGTTCTAAAAAGAGACAGTATTATGGACAGAGTTTGGGGGACTGTGTATGAGGGCGAATCAAGAACCGTGGATATGCATATAAAAAATTTAAGACAAAAACTTGGTGATTTTGGCAGCAGAATAAGAACAATCAGAAATGTGGGATATATATTAGAATGAAAAATAAGATCAATCTCAGGCTTGCGCTGATTGCGATACTTGCAATAGTTGCAACTACAGTGGCAATTACAGTTGTGTATTATGGTTTATTTCAACGACAGGTTAGAAATGATCTTTCTGTTACCGCAAAGCTCCTGAAGGATACTCATTATTTTGAGGATACACGCATAATAGTTGACAAAATTGATTTGTCTGCTGAAATTGATGAATTGCGTGTGACGTGGATCGCTGCGGATGGTACGGTTTTATACGACAATGATAAAAGCGCGATGGAACTTACTAACCACGCTGACAGACCGGAAATAAAAGAAGCATTTTTACAAGGAACAGGCGAGATTGTGCGACAGTCTGATACTATGCACAAGAATACTTTTTATTATGCTCTTTTGCTTGAGAATGGGACCGTTTTAAGAGTATCAACTAAAGCAGAAAGTATCTGGTCTGTCTTTTTTACTGCTACACCAATGGTCTTGATTTTGGTGTTGTTTATCATAATAGTATGTGTGGTTCTGTCTGCCATGCTGACAAGACAGCTTATTGATCCGATTGAATTAATGGGAAAACATATAGAGGATGTGAATTTAGAACCTCCTTATAAGGAATTGATTCCCTTTGCGGATATGCTGAAAAAACAACATGCAGATATATTATCGGCCGCAAAGGTCAGACAGGATTTTTCTGCAAACGTTTCTCATGAGCTTAAAACACCATTAACTGCTATATCCGGATATGCTGAGCTCATTGAAACCGGTGTAGTTGACGAAGGGAAGCAAAAACATTTTGCGGAGGAAATAAGAAAAAATGCAGACAGGCTTCTATCATTGATCAATGACATTATTCGACTTTCTGAGCTTGACAGGAGTGGCAAAGAACCGGTGCTTGAAGTTTTGGATTTATATGAAATAGTTGATCAATGTTTAGAAGCGTTGCGCATAAATGCAGATAAAAGGCAGATCGAGTTGACATTTCATGGTGAACATGCCGAAGTGCGTGGTAATAAAGAAATGCTTAGAGAACTTACAGATAATCTGGTACAAAATGCTATTCGATATAACAGTGAAAAAGGAAAAGTTTGGATTACCATTGTGAATGATGCCGGACCGATACTGATCGTAAAAGATAATGGTATTGGTATTCCCGCAGAGGATCAGCAGAGAGTGTTTGAACGATTCTACCGGGTAGATAAAAGCCGATCTAAAGCAACAGGTGGTACAGGTCTTGGCCTTGCAATCGTTAAGCATATAGTTGATATTCATGACGCTAAAATTGAACTGGAAAGCAAGGTCGGTGAGGGGACTGAGGTCAGAGTTGTATTTTGAAAATGTAATATATTAGTTTGATGACCATGACAAAAGCAGACTATATCAAAAAAGCAGGCATCATGTTACTGATGCCTGCTTTTTGAATGTATTGCAGGATGGTTTTAGTTTATCGTAATTTTAAGGCTGTCGTTATCAATTTCGGCATCCTTCAGGACACTGATTATCTTGGCGGCATATTCACCAAGATAAGCGGATTCTTCGGCTTTTTGCGGAAAAACGATTTCTGTCGGCTCAATGATATCAGTAAGACAATCATAGAGCGCGTCAAGGTTTTTACCGTAATAGCAGGGAAAGTCGAGGGTTTTGGCAATTTCTTCGTGAAAAGCATCAGGGGAGATCAGTTTTTCAAGGGGAAGAGTAGCTTTTTTCATGATTCCAGCCTCCTTATTTTATTTGTGAAAAGGTTTTGTAATGGTCGCCGGTGTAGTATATAAGGCCATCGTTTGAATAGACGATCCGTTTTCCGTTCCGGTTGCCTTTTACGTAGTCGATATCACATTCTGTCCACTTTCGTCCGTTTTTATTGGGGAGCTGTCCTTCGTGGTTGCCAAAACGATCGCCACCGATCGATTTTCCCGGAGCAACCTGATCAAGGGTTCCTTTAGTTTGCCAGCCAAGTTTTTGGGCTTCTTTTTTAGTGATATAGTTTTTGGGGAGCTTTTTGAAGTGGCGAATATAAGCAGCAACATGATTTTTGTCAGTGTAGCTTTTATTTTCGCTGACATCAGCAGCGGCCTGAGAAACAACTGTGGACGACTTTGTCGCGGCTGGGGTTTTGTCATTGCCGCAGCCGGCTAAAATGGTTAAGGCTAAAAATGCGGAAAAGAGCAGGGTGAATAGTTTTTTCATGTAATGTCACTTCCTTTTTTGTTTAGCATATCATACTGTAACTAAGATAGCAAAATATTAAGCAGGATTATCATCTTTGGTAACGAATAATAAGAACAGGTAAAGTTTACATTTGCACCGGATACAGTTGGGGCAGTAAAATAAGTGATTTATCAGGAGATGTTATTGTGAATATGAGTAAGTTATCGGTAAACAAAGTTGTTTTCGTCTTTACATTATTATTTTTAATTTTTACAACAGGCGGTGTATTGCCAAAAGCGGCAGCAGAGGTTTTGCCGACTGATCCGGCTTATGATGTCCGCTATGGTGAAAATAAACCTGTTGCGGGCAATTTTAACAGAGAATTTGCCGTAAAGTGCGTGAATGGTACATTCGTTGGTAAGGAAATTGACGGTGTACTTGAGTTTAAGGGGATTCCTTTTGTTGCGGAACAGCCGACTGGTAAAAATCGTTGGAAGGCACCGGTACCTTATAAAGCTGATGATGGGATTTATGAGGCATTTTACTTTGGCCACCATCCGCTTCAGAATATGTCAAAGTCACGTGATTATGTGGAAGGGGAAGATTGCCTGCATCTGAATGTTTTCAAGATACATGATGGCGCTGTTATAAAGAAGCCGGTTATGGTTTGGATTTATGGCGGCGGTTT
>CALCTX010000173.1 GCA_937907035.1 uncultured Selenomonadales bacterium | reverse complement strand
GTCAGGCCGAGTTCTTCGCGCGCAATCTTCTCAATATAGGCAGAGTCCGAAAGCCCTTTTTTCTCCTCGCGAAGATTATTATTCAACGTTCTGGCGGTTTCCAATCTTGAATGTGCAGCCTCATAATCTCTCGTAATATCAGTAAACTGCATTACCATACCTATCACCGTATAGGAAAAATAGACAAAGAAACAGCCCATTACAAGAACAAACCAGTCAATATTTCGTTTTGACCCTTTTGAACTCATTCGTTGCATTTACTCACCTTATCGCACAAAATATCAATTCACTTTAATAATACAAAGAAAATGCGCTTTTCGCAAGCATTTTTCTTTGTTTTTTACTCAAAATCCGTACTTTCTCCTACTTTTCCGCCCATTGATAATACTCTGTAGTGGCGATCTGTCGAAAAACCGACTTGCACTCGTCACAAACAAAGCGTGCTTTGACATTTTCCATATCCGGTTTTCCATTAACTATTGTCACTGCTCCGCCTTCAACAAAATTCATCATTTCTCCGCATCTTGGGCATTTGCATTTGCCATTGGCATCTTTTTTCAAAATAACCGGCGGAATATCTCCCGTTGCAATGACTTTCTTTTTTTCCAGAACTTTAGCATGATTTTCCAACGGATAAGCATGATAAAATCCTGAATTCAATACTTCCCGATAGACAACATTACAAGTATCGCATTCATAAGTCGGCTTGACATTGTCCATATTGACCTTGCCATCAATAACTTGTACCGCACCGCCTTCTACATACCGCAAGCTATTATGACAATTAGGACACTGACATTTGCCATCAGCTCCCGGGTTTAAAGCAACTGCCTCTTGCGAGCAAGGATCTGTTTTTTCAATTGTCTTTTTAGGCAATGGTTTTTCTTCTAACGGAAAAACATCAAAGAATCCTGAATTTAAAACTTCCCGATAAAACACCCCGCACTTATGACACTCGTACTTTGGCTTAGCCGCTTCCATATCCAGTTTACCATCAACATAACTGACCGCGGCCCCGGAAACATATTCCAAAACTCCACCACAAGTGGGGCAAGCACAAGTACCGTCCGAACTGCGTTCCAATTTACTTAATGCCATAACCAACACCTGAATTCGCCTATATTTTTTTACACCATTAATAAAAACAGTGTTTTTGTATCACAAGTTAGATATTTCGGCATGAAAAGAATAAACCCTTCTAAAATTTATAAAATTTTATTTTTTCTTTAATTCTTTGAATATCAATTCAGCAATTTCCTCAGCTGCGTATGGTCGCTTATATTTATGCGCCATTTCTTTCATCTTTCCCAACTGATCACTTTCATTTATCGCCAAATTAACAGCTTCCTCGAGCTTATCATCAGTACGTGCCCACAAAGCAGCTCCCCGCCTGGAAGCATACGCCGCATTATCTGTCTCCGGCCCGGGAATAGGGTCATGCAAGATCATCGGCAATTCACTGGCAAAAGCTTCCGTTACCGTCAGTGCGCCCGGCTTGCTGATAAGCAACGAAGCAATTGACATCATTTCCGGTACTTCCGCACAATATCCCCAAACAAGAATCTTATGATGCGAATAATTTGCCGCTGTCTCCACACGCTTTTTCAACTTGACATTTTTCCCGGCAATAACCAAAATCTGAAGCGAACGTTCAATTTTTTCTAACTTTATCAGCGCAGCCTCAACACCGCCAAGACCAAGTCCACCGCCCATGATCAAAACGACCGGTTGATCACTTCTGAGCTTAAAGTGTTCAAGTGTCTGAAGCCTGTTCCCCTGCCGCAGGAACCGGTTGGATATAGGGATCCCGGTAACAAAAATTTGTTCCTGTGGCAACCCCGCTGACAAAAGGTCGGTTTTCATCGCCTCACGTGCCACAAAATAACAATCAACATTTTGATATATCCACATCTGATGCACTGAATAGTCGGTGATCAAAGTACCAAACAAAAATGAATCCGGATGTGACTTTTTAAACCAGGAAGCTGCCCCAGCCGGAAACGGATGCGTACAGATCAAAGCATCCGGTTTATATTTCTTCACCAACGCTGCTATATCTCTTTTCGTAATAAAAGATATCAAGCTTTGTACTGACAAGCCGCCAGCCTTTCCGCCGGTGAACTTATACATAAGTTTATAAAGGTCAGGCACAACCCGCAACATCATAAGATATGTTGCCTTCATAAATGCCGTTGCCCAAGAAATCCCCCATTCAGTAAAATCAATTATCGTTATTGATGCGTTCGGCTCTTTAATTTTCAATGCCTCAGCGATTGCTTCGGCCGCTTTTACATGACCTGAACCGATAGAAGCCGCTATAATGAGGAAATTTTTACCGCGCATATTCCGCCTCCAAAATCTGCTCTGATGGAATCATTGTAGCACAGGGATTTGCCATTCGCAATAAAACAAACAATAACCATGTGCTGTAAATACCTCTTTGCAAAATAACAACAAAAATATGAAAATATGATATAATACAGTATTATATAGCTAAAAGGATGTGCATATTTTTTGGATATTCCCGAATCGTTTTTATTGTTATTGCTAATGTTCATCTGCATTTTCATTAACTCATTTTTTGCTCATATCGAGGTTGCTGTTGCCGAAAGCAGTCCCGGCATGATTGACCGGCTTATTGACAATGGCAATAAAAAAGCGATCTCCGCAAAAAAAATTCTTGATGAACCGGCAAAGATAATTTCTATATTGCAAATGAGTGCAACTATCATCAACATTTTACTTGGTGCGATCATCGGCGCTTTTCTCGCGCCGCTTGTCGCCTCTTTCCTGCCTTCAGTCCCGGAAAAATGGCGGGAACTGACTGCGCTTTTGATATCAATCCCCATTGTTGCCTATTTTTCCTTATTGTTAGGTGAACTGCTTCCGAAAAAATTCGCCTTTCAGAATCCGGAAAAATCACTAATACGGTATGCTCCATTGTTACTTCATTTTGAAACCTTCAATTCCCCGTTTGTCAGCTTTCTGTCAGCTTCAGCCAATGGCATTCTCATTTTGTTTGGCTACAATCCGCACCTTGCTGACAAGGTTACCGAAGACGAAGTAAAAGACCTCATCGAACAAGGCACTGAAGACGGAACCTTTGAAAAAACCGAGCAGGATATGATAGGCCACATTTTCCACATGAGTGACCAAACTGCCTACTCTCTGATGACGCCGCGTACACAAATGCAATGGCTTGATCTGGAAGACTCTGATGAACAAAATCTACAGCTTATCCGGGAGAATCCGGAAACGGTCTTTCCTGTAGGGCGCAGTAACCTCGATGATTTTTGTGGTGTTATTTATGCCAAAGAGCTTTTAAATGCAGCAATAGACAATCGTGATCTTACGCTGGAAAACTTCATAAAAAAACCTCTGCTTATCCCCCGCTCAATGGAAACATTCCGTGTTCTGGAAAAATTTCGGGAAAGCAGCGTTCATGAAGCAGTTGTCCTTGACGAATACGGTGGTGTTGTAGGCTTTATTACACTCGATGATATCATGGAAGAAATCATCGGAGAAAACATCAATGCCAATGAGGATGAACCTTGTCATATTATTCAACGCAATGAAAATGCCTGGTATATTGACGGTCTCTGTCCGATTGACGATTTTAAGGAAATGTTCAATTTCTCTGAACTTCCGGCTGAAGAGATTGATCACTATCAGACCGTCGGCGGTTTTTTGATCTCTTGTTTCGGTTACATTCCAAAACTTCATGAAACTTATTCTTATAAACGTCTCACGATGGAAGTTATTTGTATGGATCGGGCCCGCATCGATAAAATTCTGGTAACGCAAAAAATGAAACATCTTTAATACAAAACAGCTGGTGTTGTATTTAACAATACCAGCTGTTTTATTATGGGTCGTGACCCAGCAGCTCATGATAATGAGCTGCAAAAAACCACCCGCTATGCGGGTGCGCGACGGAAGTTATACAAAGAAAAACTCACCTAAGAGTTATAATAAAGGATGTTCAGGCCTAAATTATGACAAAGAGGTGAGCTTTTATGGCAAACAAAGCAAATTCATTGGCGCATACAAAATGGGTATGTAAATATCACATAGTATTTACGCCAAAGTATCGTAGAAAAGTAATATACAATCAGTATAGGGAAAGCTTAAGTACGATATTAAAGCAGTTATGCAGTTATAAAGGTGTAGAAATAATTGAAGGTCACTTGATGCAGGATCATGTGCACATGCTTGTGAGTATACCACCGAAACTTAGTGTAGCACAGTTTATGGGATATTTAAAGGGGAAAAGCGCCCTAATGATGTTCGATAAACATGCAAATTTAAAGTATAAATATGGTAATCGTCATTTTTGGTCAGAAGGGTATTATGTAAGTACAGTAGGATTGAATGAAGCAACAATCCGAAAGTATATAAAGGAGCAAGACGCACATGATATAGCGTTAGATAAATTAAGTGTGAAAGAATACGAGGACCCATTTATGGGTAGCAAGTAGTACAAATACCCTTTTAAGGGTGGCAACGAGTCAAAGGCAATGTAGGCCTGAACGTAGTGAAGGCCAGCGCCTTTAGACGCTGGCCGGTAACTGCCCCTTACAGGGGCGAGCAAACCACCCGTTTGACGGGTGGTCATGATTTATGGATATTCTATTATCGTAATTTCTAATTCCTGTCTGCCGAATGCTAATGCTTCTTCATGAGAATCAAACGCGATATCGATTATATTGCCTTGTATCGCGCCCCCAACATCTTCGGCAACCGCCTCACCATAATCAGGAATAAATACTCTGGTGCCTAACGGGATAAATGACGGATCAACTGCTATCACACCATGACGAAGCCGTGTCCCCATCGCTGTATAATGACTATTTCCCGGATCATAAGCACTATAAGCAGTAGCCTCTACCCAGACTTTCGCTCCCTTTACAGGATAGGCCGACTCTTCTTCTTCGTCATCATCTTCGTCAGTTTCTTCCGGATCATCATCTTCTTCTGTATCATCAGCAGTTTCTTCATTATTGACAACTTCTGTTGCTTCAGAACCGTCGCCATCATCGTCACTCTCATCGGCAAACGCCGGCGTGACAAGCAATGATACCATAAACAACATTGTTATCGCACCGATAAACATCTTCTTCAACATCCTGATCACCTCGTAAACGGATCAGCTTCCTGAAGTGTTGCCAAAAATCGCTTATCTGCCTCAGAAAGGGTTTCCTCATTTAACAGATCCGGCCGGTTTTTCAATGTTATTCGCAATGCCTCTTGTCTGCGCCAAGTACGAATTTTTGCATGATCGCCGGAAAACAACACCTCCGGAACTGCCATATTCTTATATTCGCGTGGCCTTGTATACTGAGGATATTCCAAAATATCTTCGTAAAAAGAATCAGTCGGTGCCGATTCTTCAGACCCCAATACATTTGGAAGCATTCTCGCCACAGCATCGGTAATCATCATTGCCGGCAACTCACCACCGGTCAGCACAAAATCCCCGATTGAAATGACCTCATCAGCTAATTCCCGGGTTATCCGTGCATCAAAGCCTTCATAATGCCCGCAAATAATTATAAGCTGCTCATATTCTGCCAATTCTTTTGCTTTATGCTGGTCAAAAGTTTTCCCACTGGGGCACAACAAAATAACCCGTCGTTTGGTAAATTCTGTCGTGGCTTTTATATACTTTACCGCCCGAAAAAACGGTTCCGGTTTTAACAGCATACCACTGCCGCCACCAAACGGGGTATCATCAACCTGCCGATGCTTGGTAAAAGCAAAATCTCGCGGATTGGTAATCTCGATATCCAGTATTCCATTATCAATCGCTCTTTTTGTGATACTTTCCCCAAACGGACCGTCAAACATCTTGGGAAATAACGACAATATATCTATTCTCATCGATTAAATCTCTTCCTGTAAGCGGACAACCATTTTCCCCTCCGGCACAGAAATCTGCAGCACCACTTTTTTCAAGGCGGGGATCAGCAGTTCTTTGGAATTTCCTTCTTGCGCAACAACATATACATCATTGCTTCCGGTAGGAAGAACTTCTGTGACTTTGCCCAACTTATTGCCAGCTTCATCAAAAACTTCCAGTCCGATTATATCACCAATATAATACTGTCCTTCCTCCAAAGGTACTGCATCAGCTCTGTCAACTGACAAATGACGTCCGGTAAGCTTTGCTGCATCTTCCCGTACCGGATACTCAGCAAACTTTATCAGAACCGTTTGGTTATGATAACGCACTGTATCAACCGTTAAAAGTTCATCACCGGCATAAACCTTTTTGAGATCATTAAAACGGTCGGGAAAATCTGTAAGCGGAGTAATTTTCAGCTCTCCTCTTACACCATGCGGTGCTCCGACTTTTCCGATAATTATCCTGTTTTTAGCTTCTGATGGCGATAACCTTGTCATCTTCTACCAACACTTCCACATTCATAACTTCCCTGATGTTATCACCGACTTTCAGCTCGGTAATACGCTCCAACTGCCCTTGAACGATTTCTGCTCCGAGAGCCAGTTTGTTGGTATCAGCAAGATGCCCTTCTGCTTCTTCCTTATAGTCGAGACGTTTCTGACGTTCCATACCAAAATGCTGACGAATAGCCTGCAACTGTTGAAGATTATTAGCGCCTTCTTCTTTGATAACCTTTTGTTCTTCAAGCTCCAGCTGTTTGAGTTCCAGATCAACCTGCTCAATATTATGCGTCAATTCATCAACAATACGTTTTTTAAGTTTTTCGGTCAACTTTGCCTTAATCGTAACCGGAATTTTTATTGAAATACTGTCCATTTCAATACCTCTTTCTTTTAAAATGCGAAAAAGCGGCAAGCTCCGATTACGGAAAACATGCCGCTATTTTCATATAATCTCCACAGTGACTTTTTTGTTTTCACGTGTGGCAGCAGCTTTGACAACAGTCCGCAATGCTTTTGCAATACGGCCCTGCTTGCCAATAACTTTACCCATATCCTCCGGTGCAACATGCAGTTCATATACAACAACACGATCGGCCTCTTTTTCTTCGACAACGACCTGTTCCGGATGTTCTACTAATGATTTGGCTATGACCTCTACAATTTCTTTCATGCGGATTCCTCTTTCATGTTTCAATAGTACAATATTGTACAATCTGCACG
>CALCTX010000172.1 GCA_937907035.1 uncultured Selenomonadales bacterium | reverse complement strand
CATTATTATCACTATCGCTCTCCAAAGTTACCCGCTCGTAATAAATCTGAACCGGAGTTCCCAACGGAACCAGGTCATAAACTGTCTCAGCATCATCATTGTGCATCCGCACACAGCCATTGGAAACATAATTACCGATAGCCCATGGTGCATTGGTGCCATGCATACCGTAAGTTCCATAAAACGCCATCCAACGATAACCTAATGGATTATCCGGACCTGACTTGACAACTTTCTTTAAATCCTTTGGATCCTGCCATTCAGGATTGATCTCTTTATCAAATATTTTGAAACGACCACATGGTGTCGGTGTCGCAACACTGCCGACCGCAACCGGAAACTCATAGAGCTTTTTCCCGTCCATAAAAAGCGTCAGCGTTGTACTGGCAAGATTGATCGTAACCTTGTACGGATTATTTGGCTCAACCTGCTCCGAACTCGCTGAAAAAGCCACACCATTACCATTAAACATTACCAAAATAAATAAGGCCAGGGATACAAATTTTGTTAACATCAACAGTCGCTCTCTTTTCTTCTTAAAATTTAGATATATACAATATATTATAACGCCTTAAATCATAAAATTGCAAAGCTATTTTATGATTTAAGGCGTTATATTCAACAGATTTATTCATCATTTTCAGGTTTTAATACTACAGCCATCGCCTGTTCCGTCGTCATCATTATCTCCCGAGGCTTCGATCCCATGCTCGGACCGACGATATGCAACGCTTCCATCGTGTCGATAAGACGTGCTGCCCGAGTATACCCGATACGGAACCGACGCTGAATACTCGACGATGATGCCTGACCGGTTGACAAGACCATCTTCACTGCCTCAACCAGCAGTTCATCCTGATCATTTTGGCGTGACTTCTTCTCAGCTTTGCTATCTTTTTCCTTTACGTCATTTTCCGTAAAGCTGATTATCTCCTCGTTGGCTTCCATCTCTTGCCCTTGTGCCCGGATATAATCTAACAGCTTGTCAACTTCGCCGTCACTGACAAAAGCCCCCTGAACACGGCGCGGTTTTGACGAACCCACCGGATAAAAGAGCATATCGCCCTTGCCGAGCAGTTTTTCCGCACCGCCCATATCAAGGATTGTCCGTGAATCGACCTGTGACGATACCGCAAACGAAATCCGCGACGGAATATTTGCTTTGATAACACCGGTAATGACATCAACAGACGGGCGCTGAGTTGCCAGTACCAAATGGATCCCCGCTGCTCTCGCTTTCTGTGCCAAACGGCAGATAGCATCCTCGACATCATGCGGTGCAACCATCATCAAGTCTGCCAACTCATCAATGATAATGACAACTGCCGGCATCTTCTCCGGTACATCCAATCGGTTATACCGCTCCATATCACGCACACCGGCTGCCGCGAACAACGAATAACGCTTTTCCATTTCCTGAACCGACCAGTTAAGCACTGAAGCCGCTTTCTTAGAATCAGTAACGACCGGCACCATCAGATGCGGTATGCCGTTATATACTCCCAACTCAACCATCTTGGGGTCAATCATTATGAATTTGACCTCATCGGGTCTGGCCTTATAGAGAAGGCTGAGGATCAGTGAATTCATGCAGACAGACTTGCCGGAGCCGGTAGTGCCCGCAATGAGCATATGGGGAAGCTTTGCGATATTGCCCACGATGCAGTCGCCGCCGATGTCTTTGCCGAGT
>CALCTX010000171.1 GCA_937907035.1 uncultured Selenomonadales bacterium | reverse complement strand
CTGAATACTTTGTTGCTACGCATGAAACTTCGTATTCAGCTCATTCTCGGCGATTTTTAGGTTACTCTGTTAAGTTGGTTGGTGGCACATTCTTTGGGATTCCGGGTCACAGCCCGGAATGACGGCAACAAATAACAAAGTCCGGAATGATGATGAAAAGTATAAAAATCAGCAGGAATAAATAATGTTTTTATCGAATATTTATATAATATAGTTATATAAATGCAACTATTAATTTTAAAAATTCTAGGAGGTATAGTTATGAAAATGAACAAGCGTTTTATTGGATTATTGGCTGGTATGGCATTATTTGGCAGCTGCCATGTTAATGCAGTCCTGGCAGAACCAATGCCAAATGAGCAGCTCAACCAACTGGCCGAAGAGGCAGTTGCTAAAAAACCTTATGCTGTTGGTTATCCGGTTAATCAGAACTTAATGCTCAGGGATTTTTATGACTGGTTTATAAAGACGGGATTGTGCAATGTCAGCATGAATAATGTTGGTGATCCTTTTGATCCGCATATAGCTTTGTCTAACTCTTTAAATTTTGAACGGGAGGTAATAGAGTTTTTTGCCCCGTTGTATGGGTTTACCAAGGATAATGTATGGGGAATCATGTCAATGAGCGGTACCGACGGAAATAATCATGGTATATATTTTGGTTATAATTATTTAGAAGCTGTGACAAAACAAGAACCGATAATGTATGTTTCTACGGAATCGCATTATTCCAATAAGCGGCTGGCTGATCTGCAAAATATTGAAGTTCGTTTGATCGAATGTGACAAGTTCGGAGCAATGTTGCCGGAGGCTTTTAAGAAAGCTTTTGATCCGACTCGGCCAGCGTTGGTAGTTTTTTCAATGGGTACAACCTTTAAAGGTGGAATTGATGATCAGCCAACCATCAATAAAATTATTGATGATATGAATCCGGTAGCAGTATATCGTCATGTTGATGCGGCACTTTTTGGCGGGTATTTACCTTATACTGAATTGAAGGAATTAGTTGATCGAAATGTTTGCCGGTATGATTCTATCGCTATCAGCGGTCATAAATTCTTTGGCATGGATGAGCCATGTGGACTTTTTTTGACAACCAAGGATGTTTTAGCAAAACAAAACAGTTATGATACGCCGTATCTTAACGGAGCTATGCCGATGATCAATTGTTCCCGGTCGGCGTTACAACCGCTCAAAATGTACTGGCTGATCAATGAGTATGGCAAAGAAGGTTATGAAGCTGATACTAAAAAAATGCTGGAGAATGCGCAGTATTTGCATAAACGGATGACTGAAGCAGGTTGGCCGGCATGGCTGGGAAAAGGCTCCAATACAGTATTTTTCAAGCGTCCGTCTGATAAAGTTATGGATAAATATGGTCTTTGTCCGGAATATGATGACCGTTTCGGTGGAAATTTAGCGCATATGATAGTTATGCAGCATGTTGAAAAAGCGATAATTGACGAATTTGTAAACGATATTATTAGTTTAAAGTAAAATAACATTCTCCTTTTTATAAAGAGAATGTTAATACAAAGCTTAAATGGGAGGTAATAATGATGAAAAGATCAATTATCAAGGTACTTATTCTCTGCATGATAGCAGCATTATCGTCAGGATTTTCCTGGAATAATGACAAAGAAGCGGATATGGTCGTATATGGAACGATTTATACGGCCGAGGATGAAAACAACGGAATGGCTGAGGCATTTGCCGTAAAGGATGGCAAATATGTTTATGTTGGCGATAAGGAAGGCGCAAAGGCGTTTATAAAAAATGGCAAAACGGAAGTTATTGACAGAACCGGACAAGGACTGATCATTCCCGGATGTACGGAAGGACATGGTCATTATTTTTCCGGATCAGGCCTTAACACCCAGCTTCCTGGCAGTAAATGCAATTACAACGATGTATTAAAAATATTAAAGGAACAGGTAGAGACAAAAGGTATAAAACAATTTGTATCATTTGGCTGGAATGCTTATGAATTGAATGAGCAGCGTAAAGCCGGATTTAATTTTGCTGAGGAGATTGAAGCTGTCGCTCCCGGTATTCCGGTTGTTCTGATTGATAACTCGGGTCATGGTGCGGTATGCAATACCACAGCATTGAAAATGGCAGGTATATTAGAGAATCCTGTGGTCCGTGGTGGCAAAATCGAACTTGACAGCAATGGAAAACCAAGCGGTTATATCGGAGATCAGGTTGTATATTATGTTCTCGAAAAAACGATCAGCAGACCGCTTAGTGATCAACAATACAGAAATGCTTGTGTGTATGCTGTAAACAGACTGCATGAATTGGGTTATACAAATGCATTAGATGCTTTTAGCAATATGTATGATCCGACAGCTTTGTTTGAAGCTATAAAGAAGATGGATGATGCCGGCGAATTGAAATTAAATGTTGCAAGCTGCTACACCATTAACAGTTTTGATGCAGATAATT
>CALCTX010000170.1 GCA_937907035.1 uncultured Selenomonadales bacterium | reverse complement strand
AATAAGACAATAGACAAACCGATAGAAACAAATGCGGCTTTGTTTATGTAGCCGATGATCTTAACTTTTGTCTGATCCATAGTGCGCTGAGCATACATCAAAACAAGTGAGATCAGAAGCGAGATATACATGCCACGGTTGAGATTGTCAAATTCATTCCACCCGGCCGACAGTAAAAACAAAGTAATACAGATTACAGCTACGAGCATTATCCTTTCCCAAGGCTTTTGCTGTGGCTTTTGAGCATCGATAGCCTGTTGAATTTCAGCAAGTTCTTCAGCTTTTTGAGCTTGAAGCTTGTTCATGATTTTTTTAGACTGCTTTGCCATAAAGCGGATCACCAATCTTTCTCAAAAATATACAATGCTCATTATAACATATTTTCGTTGATTATAATACCAATAAAACTGTTTTATCTGGTAAATATTGAAAAATGTTACAAAGTGACAAAAGAAATTATGAATAATTATTGATGAAAGTGTAAAGTGTTGATACAATAAAAGGGTGATAATATCGACTTAAAAGTAAAGTTGTAAACCACTACGCAATATAGGAGGATATATATGATTCGCGAACAACGTAGCCGGGAAAAACTTGAAAATTACTATGAGAAATTTATCAATGGGCAAGGAATTGATCCGAATGTCCATCCCTGGGTTGCTGATTCATGGAAAAAGAGTTATGCGCTTGGAGTGCCGGTTGGTACATTAAATACAAGCAATCATTTGTCGGACGAAGATTTTCGCTGCTTACAGGCAAAGCATCGGACAGCAATAGATTGTTTAGATGAGAGTGTCGCCGAAGTCAGGGAGTTTTTCCAGAAATATAATTTATCATTATTGTTAGTTGATGTTGATTGTGTCGTTTTGAAAAGTTATTCCCAGCCGTTTTATCAAATGACTCCGGGTGAAATAGAGGGAGTACGGGTAGGAATTGAAGAGGTCGGGACTTCCAGCATCAGCATTGCCCATGAGCATCAGGTTCCATTTTGGTTGTTTGGTCCGGAGATGTGGATTCGGGAGTGTCAAAATGGGGATGCTTGTTCGGCACCGGTATTTTTAAACGGAGAATTCAGTTATATAATAACTTTGGTTGCAATGGAAAAATCTTCTATGCCGCAGGATGCAGTGATCGCAATGTTGCTTACTTTGAAGCATTCTTTGGAAAAGTGCTTGGAACTTTCGTTGCGGATCAAAGCACAGGAAGCAATCCTTGATGCAACCCCGTTTGCTGTTTATCATGTAATGCCGGGCGGAGATGTTGCTTATGCTAATAAGCTTGGCTTGACACGTTTGGAAGGGATCGGAGTCTCAAAGGATAATGACCGGACGGCAAATCTTAACGATGTTGTCCTTAATTATCGGCATACTCCGATATATAAAGGCTTTAGCGGGGTACCATCTTATAACAAAGAAGTAACATGGATAACGCAGGCCAAAACCTATGAAGATATCACAACGGTAGTTCCGCTGGAACGTGATATGGATCAGGCGGTTTCAAGTGTAGTAGCTGTTTCTATGCCGATAGAAGATTTGCGGACATTGGTGGCGCATGCGGCTGGTTATACAGCAAAGTACAGTTTGAATTCGATGGTCGGACAGGGTTCTACTTTTTCAGTTGTCAAAGATAAAGCGGCCAGAGTTGCCCGTAATAAGCATCATATTTTGATCCAGGGTGAAGCAGGTACAGGAAAACAGCGAATGGCACATGGTATCCATCAGGAAAGTGCCAGGGCGGCAGGACCGCTTATTACTTTGCGGTGTGGTGATGCAACTCCGGAATTATTGGAACAGGAATTGTTCGGAATTGCGGTTGACAGTGAAGTAAGTCATCCTGGCCGGTTGGAATTGGCGTCAGGCGGTACTCTGTTTATGGATGAGATTGAAAAGCTGCCTAAGACGATCGCGGCATCATTGGCACAATTCTTGAAGCAGGGATTTTCCCGTCGGGTAAATGAGACCGTGGAACGGCCGATAAATGTAAGGATAATCGCTGCTTGTGACAGCGATTTGAAACGCCTTACTGAACGGGGGATATTTGATAAGAACCTGTATGAGGTCGTTTCCCGCAGTATAATCAGAGTGCCGGCTCTTCGCAGCCGTCGGGAAGATATTCCCCGTTTGGTGGAACATATTATTTCCGAGTTGGCCCAGCAGCATCAGATGAAGCAAAAGACGTTGCTCTCTGAAACATACAAGGTGCTTTGTGATTATGATTGGCCGGGGAATATCAAGCAGTTGCAAAGTGTTATTGAATATGCATTCTTTAATACAAAAGGCAATGTGATAAAACCGGAAGATATCAATCTTATGGGAGACATAAAGCCTGATAACAAATGGAAAGAAGACCGAGAGGTCTTTGTGAAAGCCTGGCAGGCAGCCGGAGGCAATGTCAGCCGTCTGGCAAATCTGTTAAATGTCAGCCGGGTAACATTGTATCGGTATTTGAAGAAATACGGATTGGAAAAAAATTAAAGGAGAGTTAGTTTTGCGATTAAGGAAAAAACCGTGGATCGATGAAGCAATCCATGATTTTGATGATTTTGTATTTCCAAAGGACAGACCGGCCGGAGAAACCGAGCATGGTCATTGGGGAGAGATTTTTAAACGGCAGGCACCGTTGTTTGTGGAGTTGGGAACCGGAAAGGGAACATTTATCAGTACATTAGCGGCTCGTCAGCCGGAAAATAATTTTATCGGCATTGAAGCACAACAGGATGTACTGTATAAGGCGGCACAAAAAGTTCGTGAACAACAGCTGACAAATGTGCGGTTGCTGGTATTTGATATCAATAATTTGGAAGAGATTTTTGCCCCGGGGGAAGTAGCCGGATTTTATATCAATTTTTGCGATCCCTGGCCGAAGGCCCGTCATGCTAAAAGACGCTTGACACATCGGTCGTTTTTGGAAAAATATGGCCGGCTTTTGCAACCGGGTGGAAAAATTTGTTTTAAAACCGATAATCGGCCATTGTTTGATTTTTCTTTGGAGGAGTTTGCGGCATTGAACCTCAAGGTAAGCAATATATCGTTTGATCTTCATGCCGAAGAACCGGAGGATAATATTCAAACGGAATATGAGCAGAAATTCAGTCGTTTCGGAGAAAAGATAAACCGCTGCGAAATCTGCTTTCCTTGATAAGCGAGGGAAAGACAGGAGGTGGAGCAATGGGAGACAGGCGGTTTTGGACAAATGATCGGGAAGCCTTATTGGGCATTGTGTTGTTGTTACTAATAGCTGGAACGGTAAATGTTTTCAGTTCCAGTTTTGTTTTGGCTGAGACGAATTTTAATACACCATATTTCTTTATCCAACGTCATGGTGTAGCAGTAGTTGTTGGCCTTATCGGAATGATCGTGGCAGTCTGTATTGATTATCACTGGTGGCAGTTTTTATCGGGACCGTTGCTCGTTTTTGTTATATTATCACTGGTGGCAGTATTTTTCATGGGACCGGTTATCAATGGGGCCAGACGATGGCTGCAGTTCGGGAGCCTTCAGTTTCAGCCGTCTGAATTGGCCAAATTGACCGCGATCATACTTGAGGCATCATATCTTTCGTTTTGTGCTAAGAAGCAACGTATTGTAGCACTTATTCATCCCCAGATATTAATGATTTTAGTAATGTTTTTATTGGTGGAAAGAGAACCGGACGGAACGACAGCAGTTATTATATTAGGGGTTCCGGTCATTATGATGCTGATTTCGACGATGGCGGCAAAACATAAAGCGTATATAATTATTAGCGTGTTGGTGGGTGGAATCGGGATTTGTATTCTTCAGCCCTACCGGTTGGCCCGGGTAATGTCAATGCTTAATCCTTGGGCGGATATAAAAGATAGTGGTTATCAGGTAGTGCAATCTATGGCTGCTATCGGCTCCGGCGGATTTTGGGGAGTAGGACTGGGAATGGGGGTCAGCAAATACCAATATTTGCCGGAAGCTCATACAGATTTTGCATTTGCTGTCTTTTGCCAGGAAAATGGTTTTATTTTGGCGTTGATAATTTTTCTTTTATTTGCCGCATTTACTTTGTATGGGGTAAGAATAGCAAATCGGGCTAAAGACGCTTTTGGACAATATTTGGCAGCGGGGATCACGTTTATGATCTCGGGACAGGCAGTGCTTAATCTGCTTATGGTCAGCGGTTGGTTTCCGGTGGTCGGGGTGCCGTTGCCGTTTATCAGTTACGGCGGCACATCGCTTATTATGACACTTATGTGTATCGGGATTCTGATCAGTATTGATCGTTTAAGTCAGCCAAGGGTGCAGGTGGTGGCTGCTGCATCCAAGCCGTTGGGGAAATATCCTCGATTGAGAAGAGTAAAATAACTCAGCAGTGACTCACGAAAAGAAAGGAATGGTATCGTTGAAGAAACCGTTGATCGTCATTCGGGGCGGAGGCTCATTTGCCTCAGCCATTGCTCATCGTTTGTATCGGGTAGGATATGATGTGTTGATGCTTGAACAAGCCAGACCGGCAGCTATCCGGCGTGAGGTTGCTTTTTCTGAGGCAGTATATAAGGGCATAAAGACAGTTGAGCGGATTGATTGTTATTGTGCCTCAAATATAAAAGAAGCGGAGTTGTTTATAAAAAATGGCCGGCTGACGATGCTGGTCGATCCGATCGGTCGTTATTTGCCACGGCTGTTAAGAAAATTTATTGTCGTTGATGCACTGAAAAGTGAAGTTCAGCGGGAACCGATTCCCGGAGCATTATATACGATAAGTTTAGGTGCGGGATTCAGTGCCGGGCAGGATGTAGATTGTGTAATTGAGACCTTGCGAGGACATGATCTCGGACGATTGATCTATAAAGGACGGTCCAAAAAACCAACGGGGCTTGTCATGGCGATAGTTGATGGTATGGAACACTTGATAACATCACCGGCTGCCGGGATTATCGAAGGTAAGAGGATAATATCTTCATTGGTTAAAAAGGGGGATGTTATTGCTGAAATTTTTACCGATGACTGCAAATATGTTGAGGTTGTTTCACCGCTTGACGGAGTTTTGCGGGGAGTGATCCATGATGGCTGCCGGGTGCAGCCGGGGATGAGAGTGGCTGAGGTCGATCCGCGTTCTGAAGCAGAAAATTGTTTCCATATTTCCGACAGAGCTCGTTGCGTTTCCGGTTCGGTTTTGGAAGCGATAATGGTTTTTGAACGGGGATTGAAAAAATAATTTGACACGCTTGGTGGGGTGTGTTATTATAATGTCTGTTGATTAGCAAATGGCCCAGTAGCTCAGTTGGATTAGAGTATTTGACTACGAATCAAAGGGTCGGGGGTTCGAGTCCCTCCTGGGTCACCATTTAGTAAACAGGCACTGCACTTCAAGCGAAGGCAGTGCTTTTTTTGTGAGGTTGCGATGATAAGTATAAGCAAATTGCTTTTTGATGATAATTATACCGGGGATGAATATCGTTATAATAAAACGGCACATCTGACTGTAAACGGGGTATCGGAAGGGCGGGGCCCGATCGTTGTCTGGAATTCAACACGGACCTGTAATCTGCATTGCCGCCATTGTTATATGGATTCCGATAATTGTGTTTATGGCAATGAACTGACAACAGAGGAAGCAAAAAAGTTTATAGATGATCTGGCCGAATTTAAGGTCCCGGCATTGCTGTTTTCAGGCGGAGAACCATTGTTGCGTCAAGATTTTTTCGCTTTAGCGGAATATGCAGTGCAAAAAGGAGTCCGTCCGACAGTTTCAACTAATGGGACATTGATAACATCAGAAAAAGCGCAGCCGATCCACATGGACACCCATGGTTTTGGCAGTGGCCTCCCCGCTGAGAAGCGCATTATACTGCCAGGACATCAGAATAAAGAATGCTGACGCCGCTGCGA
>CALCTX010000169.1 GCA_937907035.1 uncultured Selenomonadales bacterium | reverse complement strand
TAGATGAAATAGAGCGGGATATTCGCAATACTTCACCTAGGGAAATTTCTTCACAAAAAATAGGTGAAATGGTCATGGAGAAACTGAAGACTTTTGATGAGATTGCCTATATTCGATTTGCATCTGTTTATCGCAAATTTGCAGATATTGGAGAATTTCGCAATGAACTGGAAGGTTTATTGCGGGAAAAAGGACAGGAATAGAATTGAGCTGGGAAGTAAAACAGCTGTTGAGGGAACGTTTGGCAGAGGAAAAGGGATATTATTTATATCCGCTCGGAGTACGTTCCCGCTTTGCTTTAGTATATCCAAATTCATATTTTGTCGGAATGTCAAACTTGGGTTTTCATATTATTTATGATTTGTTGAACCGCAGGGATGACACTTTTTGTGAACGCTTTTTTTTGCCGGATAAAGAGCAAATTAAATTATATAATAAGACAAATACGCCGTTGCTTAGCTTGGAAACACAATCTATGTTGGCAGATTTTTCGCTTATCGGATTTGCAGTTTCCTTTGAAATGGATTATTTTAACATTTTGGAAATATTGCGTATGGGGAAGATACAAGCGTTGGCTGAAAAACGTGGCGAAAAAGATCCTTTGATCATTGCCGGTGGACCATGCGCAACTTTTAATCCGGAACCGTTGTCACCATTTATTGATGCTTTTATTATCGGTGAGGGCGAGGAGACGATGCAAGATTTTCTTGATCGTTATTATGAGTCCAAGGCGGAAGGGAAAACGCGTCAGGAAATTTTGGCAGGCTTGGCAAAAATTCCCGGAGTTTATGTCCCGGCATTTTATGAGCATCACTATAATAATTCGGGAGAATTAGAGCGGATCACAGTTCATGATACGATACCGGATAAGGTTTGTCGTCGTTGGGTAAAAAATCTTGATGACTATCCGGCACATACAGTAGTTATTACCGATAATACAGAATTTCGTCTCTATTTGATCGAAACGGCCCGTGGTTGCGGGCGCCATTGCCGGTTTTGTATGGCGGGATATTGTTTTCGTAAGCCACGCAATCGGTCATTGAGAGTATTAAAAGAAGAATTGAGCAGTGCAAAACAATTTAATAAGCGAATCGGTTTGATGGGGGCAGCAATTTCTGATTATCCGGAAATAGATTCGCTTTGCGAGGAAATAATCAGTCAGGGAATGACGATGTCAGTCGCTTCTTTTCGCGCGGATTCGGTTACGGAAACATTGGTGAGCTCATTAGCGAACAGTGGAATGAAAACGCTTACGATCGCTCCCGAAGCAGGAAGTCCAAGAATGAGGGCAGTGATCAATAAGGGAATTGAAGAGAAACATATATTTAAGACAATAGATATTGGTTTATCAGCCGGAATAAAACATTTTCGCTTATATATCATGGTGGGCTTGCCGTATGAAACGATGGGGGATATTGAGGAAATCATTACTTTAGTGGAAAAGATCCGTAGTTATATGGCGGGGAAAATAAGTGGCACCAGGGTCACAGTAAGTGTAAATCCATTTGTGCCTAAGCCATTTACACCGTTTCAATGGTTGCCGATGGCTGATAAAAAAACGATTGAAGCGATTTATAAGCGTTTGATGGCAGCTTTTAAAGGAAAAACAGATGTTGAATTATTGACAGAATCGGTTAAGGAAGCGATAATACAGGCGTTGTTGGCACGTGGCGATCGCAGAGTAGGGCAAGCGCTATATATTGCTCATCAAAAGGGAGGAGTAAAGTCTTTTAAAGTTGCTGTGAGGGAATTAAATATTGACAGCGATCAGTTGCTTTACCGGAACCGTAAAGAGAATGAGGTTTTTCCTTGGGATGTTCTTGATATGGGAGTCAAGCGGGAGTATTTGTTTGCAGAACTTGACCGGGCACAAAAAGCGCTTTTAACGCCAAGGTGTTTTGATGGTTGCCACCGTTGCGGTGTTTGTGAGCAATAGCTTAATTATTTTGATATTAGAAAGAGGCATATGATGAGTTTTTATCTTGAAAAAGCAGAGCAAAATGATCTCTGGTTAGGAAAGTTTTCTTTATTAGAGAATACCGGAAAAGTAATTCATTCATTTACAGCCCGGTTTGGCGGGGTGAGTAAAAAACCATATGACTCATTAAATATGGCAATGCATGTTGGTGATGAAACGGACGACGTTTTTGAAAACCGTTCCCGTTTGGCGGCGGCACTGAAAGTTAATGTTGAAAAGATATGTTCGGCAGAACAGGTGCATGGAGAAAATATTTACCGGGTTACAGCTGAAGATGCAGGACGGGGTGTTCATTCATATAGCTCAGCTATAGCCGAAACCGATGCGTTGATCACCAATGTTCGTGGCCTGCCATTAATGATGTGCTTTGCTGACTGCGTGCCGATAATGATTTTTGATCCGGATAATGGAGTTGTCGGCATAGCACATGGCGGTTGGAAAGGGACGGTCAAGCATATTACGCAAAAAACTTTGCAACGAATGAAGCAAGAATTCGGGACTAGTCCGGAAGAATGTCTGGCGGTAATAGGCCCGTCAATCGGGCCATGCTGTTTCTTAGTTGGAGATGATGTTGCCGAAGAGTTTAGGAAATCATTCCCGGAAGAGAAAAATGAAATAGTTTTTTCTCATTCTGACGGGTGGCATGTTGATCTTTGGGAGGCTAACAGGAGACAGCTTTTGGAAGAGGGCGTTAAGAAACAAAATATTGAAATGGCTGAGACATGTACTGCCTGCAATTCATCGGTATTTTATTCCTATCGGGCGGATAATGGGGTAACAGGCCGCATGGCAGCGATAATCGCCTTGAAATAATAAGAGAGATTATTGACTGATTGCAGTAAGGGTGATGACACGATGATAAAAGATAATATTGAAAAAGTTAAAAATATAATTGCCGAATGCCAGCAAAGACGTAATGTTGGTGCGGATGAACCTGTTACATTGATAGCTGTTACAAAAAATCATGATGTTTCTGCAATGCAAGAAGCAATTGATGCCGGAATCACAGTTGTAGGAGAAAATCGTGTTCAGGAAGCACAGCAAAAATTTGCTGTATTTGGCAAGAAACTGAATTGGCACCTTATTGGACATCTTCAGACAAATAAAGTCGCAGCTGCTGTTGAGATTTTTGATCTTATACATTCGGTAGACAGTGAACATTTATTATCAGCAATTCAAAAATCCGCACAGAAGATCAATAAGGTTCAGGATATTTTATTGCAGGTAAATTTGGCACGGGAAGAAAGTAAATTTGGAATTTATAAAGAAGATTTGCCGGCCTTGTTGGAAAAAACGGAAATTCTTGATAATATAAGGTTATGTGGATTAATGTGTATCGCTCCCAATTATGAAAACAGAGAGGACTGCCGGCCACTTTTTCGGGAAATGAAGGAAATTTTTCAAAAAGTAAAGGATTTACGACTATCAAGGGCGAATATTATATATTTATCAATGGGAATGACCAATGATTACAATATAGCTATCGAAGAGGGCGCAAATATGGTAAGAGTCGGGACCGCTATTTTTGGGCCTCGGCAATATTAAGGGGGATTCTTCGGATGAGTATTTTGGATAAGTTGTTCAGGAAAATCGGTATAGGTGATCCGGAAGACGAAAATGATCTCGATGAGCGTTTTGAAAGAATGAGTGAACGATCGCTGACAAATAGTGATCCGTATCGGGACCGAAATGATAATGTAATAAACTTCCATGCGGCGACTGCTGCGGCACGTGGTGGTGATACGGCAGCGTTGCTGCGGATGAAAGTGGTGGTTATAGAACCAAAGGTTTTTGATGATTCCCAGCAAATAGCTAATTATTTGAAAGACAAGAAGCCGGTTGTCGTTAATTTTGAGAATACTGATAGTGATGTAGCAATGCGTATTGTTGATTTTATAAGTGGAACAACGTATGCGCTTAGCGGTGAGATTAAAAAAGTCAGTCATCATGTCTTTCTTTGTGCGCCCAGCAATGTTAATGTCGCTTATACACAAGAGAATGGTGCCATGCAGACAGAGATGCCTTGGCTGAAAAAATAGGAGAGTAAAAAATGAAGATAGGTTTTATTGGTGGCGGCGCAATGGGAAGTGCTTTGGTAAAAAGCATCCTGGAAAGCGGTTCGGCCAAAAAAGATGATATATTCGTTTCTGAATTTAGTTCAGAACGTCGGGAATTTTTGCGGACCAATTATGGTGTTACGGCAATAAAAGGGCCGGATACTTTTCTTGATAAGATTGATATGCTGTTTTTGGCAGTTAAGCCACAGGTGGCAGATCAGGCGATAAAAGAATTTAAGGAAAAAGAAGAAACATCTAGTATTTATACTTTAAATGATA
>CALCTX010000168.1 GCA_937907035.1 uncultured Selenomonadales bacterium | reverse complement strand
AAACGGAGCTGGGCCAGCTGTTTGAAAAGTATTTACAGCTTCTGCAGCTGTGGCAAACAGAGGGAAGACCTCTAATACTGCGGCTGAGTTCATTTTTTGAGGGCATACTGCCGGATGGCAGCTGGAACATACCGGCTTTGTCAGGCTGCGGTACAGCTGAACAGGAAACGATAAAGCTCTGTGAATTTAGTCATAGCAATCCACATTTATTGCCGGATGGACGACTTTTGCCCTGTCTGGTGATGAATGATACAAAGCTGGCAGAGCTGGTACCAAATATTTTTTCTCCTGGCAGTAACTTTAGTCAGGCTCTGCTTGATACGAAAATTGAGGGCTATAATGTAAGCACTTACAGTGATCTCTTTCAGCATAATGAAAAATGCCGGGATTGTGATTATCGTTTTCGGTGTACGCACTGTCCGGCGGAGGCGCTTATCGAAAGCGGTGATTACTACGGCAATATATCTGCCAAGTGTTTTTTAGCCAAGGGTGGTTATGAGGACAGGATAAGCGCTATTTTGAACAGTTAGAATTTTGATAAATATGGACGTTGGGTGTCTAAAACAGTTTGTAAAGTTTCTGATAATGTGATATGATAATTATACAAGTTTTCTGCATGTTTCAAATTATCATTAATTTATGAATACGAGGGAGGGATGATCATGAGTCAGATTGCAGATTTTTATGCAAAGGTAATGCAGGATAAGGGTTTATTGGCTGAGGTAGAAAAGGTTCTTGCGGGCAAAGAAATAACTGAGGCTACCGATGAACAGCTGACCAAGATTGGTGATATTGCCAAGAAGAACGGCTTTGAGGTTACGCTGGAGGAAGCTAAGAAATATTTAGCTGAAGGCGAGAAGGAACTTTCCGATGAAACGATGGATTCAGTAGCAGGCGGAGTTGTCAAAGGGAAAGTTACTTGTACAGGACAAGGAGCCGGAGTGAAGGATGACACTAAAATTGGTGGTAAATAGTAGTAACAAAAGTTTATGTTTTTATTACTGACAAAAGGACGCTTTATTCAAAGCGTCCTTTTTTGGGAGCAGGATATATGCGATACGTAAAATTGGCAGAGCACTGCTGGCTTCGGGGTTGGCGGGACCAAAAATATGCGATTTATAACAGCCAGGCTGATGGTTGGGATAGTAACCGAGTTATACCGCTTACGGAAATGCAATTTGAGGCAGTGAAGATTGCGGCAGCAGCCGGCGTGGACATCGACAGTCCTTTTTTACTGCCGGCGATGCGTCGCTCTGCCGAGCGGCTTCTTGAACTGAAAATATTTGAGTCATGCAATGAAACGGAAGGGCTTACAGATAAGCAGCAGTATCGATATGCAGATACCCGTAGGATCGATGTACTTCATTGGGAAATTACCGGACGTTGCAATCTGCGCTGCAAGCATTGTTATTATGCAGCCGGTGAGACACCAGGGGTGGAGCCGTCACTTGCTCAGTGTCGGGAAATAATTCGTCAACTTTTAGAAGCCAATGCTTATGCAGTTGATCTGACGGGCGGTGAACCCTTTTGTCGTCCGGATTTTTGGCAGCTTATGGAGCTTTTGAAGGAAAATGATATACGAGTTGACCAGATTTTTACCAATGGCACATTGGTAACAGAGGACACCTTCAGGCGATTGGAAGATCTTCAGATAAGACCGGATTGTTTTTTAGTCAGTTTCGATGGCTTGGGCTGGCATGATTGGATGCGCGGTCTGAATGGTACAGAGGAAAAAACTCTGCGGGCGATCCGTCTGATGAGAGAACATGGTTTCCCGGTAGTGGTAACGTCTGTAGTGCATAATGAAAGCATTGAGAGCATTCTGCCAACGTATGAGCT
>CALCTX010000167.1 GCA_937907035.1 uncultured Selenomonadales bacterium | reverse complement strand
TATCAGCGGAAATGATGCCCGGCTGATCATCGGCCTCGGTCATTCGCCTTCCCCAAGGGTCTATGATGACGGAATGGCCGGCCAATGGCATTCCGTTGGCAAAAGCACCGCTGCCGTTGCAGGCAGCAACATAAATTTGATTTTCAACAGCCCGGGCCTGAGTGAGGCAACGCCAATGGTCCAGCCGGACAGTTGGCCATTCGGCCGGTATCAGCAGGACATCGATACCCTCCAGGGCAAGATTGCGGATCATCTCCGGAAAGCGCAGGCCGTAGCAAATAATGATCCCGTATTTGATGCCGTCCAAAGTAAAAGAGACAGCCTTGTTGCCGGCAGTAAAAGTTTTTTGCTCTTTTGCCGGAGAAAACAAATGTGTTTTACTGTATCTGGCGACAAGCTTACCGGTCCGGTCGAAGACAAAACCAGTGTTTTTTATTGATTCACCGCATTGTTCGGCAATAGATCCGCCAACAATATTGACATTGTATTGTTTGGCCAGATCGCTTAATAAGTTTTTTGTTTGTTCACCGTTTTTATCAGTGAAATCGGTTATTGGCCGGGGGAAAAAGCCGATATCCCAAAGCTCCGGCAATAATATGGTATCCGGGTGCTGCTTCATGGCAGTTGCCAACATCTCTTGCAATTTGCCACTGTTAGCCTTGCGGTCGCCGATAACTATCGGGAGCTGCAGAATGGATAGTCTCATTTTTTTGCCTCTTTTCCGGAGTCTGCTTTTTCCACGATGGCTTTGCACATTTTTTCAAATTTTGGGCGCGGGAGCATAACGTAATGACCACAGCCCTTGCAGAGCAAACCGAAATCAATGCCGGTCCGTTGGATTTCCCAAAGATCGCTGCCGCAGGGATGAGGCTTTTTCATGCGTACAATATCGCCGATGTCATATTGTATCCGTTCCATGGGACCCTCCTTTATGATATAAATATAATCTAATAATATAATGTAAGGAACGAGAAATCAATTCATAGCGGGTATATTTTTTCAATATACTTGCATAACAAAAAAGTTTTTGGTAGAATAACAGGCACAGAGATTTTTGAGGGGGCGCAGGTTGTGCTTTTGACAGGTTTGATGGTATTTGATGCGATCATATCGATTATTCTTATAGCAGCAGTATTAGGGCAGGAGCCAAAGTCCAGCGGTATGGGCGGTTTCGGCGGCGGTTTCGGTTTTGGGGATGAAGGTGGCTTCGGCGGAGGATTTGGTGGCGGTTTCGGTGGCTTTGGAATGGGAATGTCATT
>CALCTX010000166.1 GCA_937907035.1 uncultured Selenomonadales bacterium | reverse complement strand
CATAGCCTCTTACCTGATATATCCCTTTCTTGACTTCAAACAAACCATAGGCATGATTATTTACCGTATCTTCCCACAGACTTGGATTGACTGTAGCCGGAGCCTTCTGGTATTTGTCTACAAAAGCAAACGCAGTCTGAGACCAGACAACCGAGCCATCTTTTTTATCAACTATCTCTAAAGTTTTCGGCGCATCGATAAGTCCCCGCACAGCATTTTCCTGTTCGGATCTGTCGTTAAAATTCAGTTTGTTATACCAGGCTGAATTGGCTGCTATGGTCGCTGCTGTAGCATCTTTTACTGTATTATCTGCCGCACAGGCACACAACGGAAAGGCCGCTGCACATAAGAAGGCCAGTACGCTGTATTTTATCATTGCCATAAATTTTCCTCCTTTTCCTTCTAATACTTAATTATACCACAAAATCCCTCAGAACATTTTCTGTTCTAAGGGATTTTGTCTTATTTACATCTTTATTTTTAATCGCATTGCACCACTGAATCTCATCGTCTGCCAAGCGGATCCGGTCCATATTCATTGGGTCCCTCATCTCCCTTAGCAAAGAGCAGATACAGACCGGCAAAGAAATTGGCGATTGGAACATACGCCACCAGCACCCACCAACCGGATTTGCCGAGGTCATGCCAGCGTCTGATCAAAAGCGGCAACGTCATCACCAGGCTGATATAAGCCATTATAACCGGATGCGCATTGCCAATGAGCTTTGACAGAATGCAGATAACTATGCTCACAATGATCGACCGGCAAAAATACGGCCAACGGTTGAGCCGGTTATCATAGCGAAAGAACATTTCCTTAATGCCCTTATCCGGTACATATACATTTTCATGAGAATCGTTACGAACGTTACTGTAATTTTCAAAAGCATCTGCTTCGGCTGCGAATGTATCACCCGCTTTGGTTTCTGCCACAGGAGCCCCACACCCCGGACAAAACTTTGCCTCAGGTGCTAAAGACTGCCCACAATGACTGCAAAAATTTGCCATATCTATCCCTCCTGAAAAATTATTTTCTCTGTAATATTTCTAACAAACCGGCTATTTCTTTTTCTCATAATAATCGTCGTCTTTTGTATAGTATGTCCCCGTAATGCCGACCTGTGCCGCTAACCCCTTGGTCGTAAACTGAAAAACGTAAATATCACTGTCAACACGGGAGGCTCCGTCTAATCCGCCGCCAGTAACACCATCATTGGCATCAACGTTTGCAGTGCCACCGACTGACCATTTCTTACTGATAAAATTTTCCCAGGCTTCTTCAGTACAAAATACAAATACCAATGAGTATTCTTTAATGCCGATGCCCAAACCTACTTGGGCTTCGCCACCCTTCATATAGACTTGTTCGCCGGTTTGATTGTTGATCGCCATTCCCCGCATATGAGAAGAACCCAAAAATCCAAGCTGAGTGCTTGTTCCGGCAAATACCGCATAGCCGACATTGCCTTCTACGGCAACTCTTGCCTCAGGATTTATCTCATAAAATTTTTCCAGGGTAGTTTCAACTTTGTGCTCAAGCTCAGCCCGTTTTGCCTCAAGGCTTTTCGCCGATACTGCGGATGTAAAGAGCGTCAATAAAAGTACCAAACAAATAGAAATTCTGCTGATATATTTTGTCATAAAGCTCCCCCATTATTCAACTACGACAGCCGTTCCGGAAACACTTACCATCAGCATTCCGTTGTCCTTGCCCAGCACTTCATAATCAACATCAACACCGACAACGGCATTTGCCCCAAGTTTTACGGCCCGTTGGCACATTTCTTCCACTGCTTTGTCCCGGGCATCCTGCAATTCGCCTTCATAAGTTCCGCTCCGACCACCAAAAGTATCGGTCAGACTGGCAATCTTATCCTTGAGGAAATTTACCCCGGATACAACTTCACCAAAAACAATCCCTTTATATTCAATAATACTTTTCCCTTCAATTCCCGGTGTTGTCGTTACGATAAGGTCCATTCCTTCATCATTATCAAAAAACATTGCAAATCCCTCCTTAAATATTATCAGATATCATAATCATTGGTAAACATTAAGAGTTTTCGTTCCTGCCCTTTGGGATCTTTTACCATCTGCAGCGAGCTGTCCGCACCTACTGTCATAGTTTCCCGGTCATCAAGGTCATATGCTTTCCATTTTAATGTACTTATTGAAGGATCACCGGTCCGGGCAAAATTAGCCCAGGAAGCAGAAATTTTAGCCGCCAGATCACCATCAATATGCCCCTGATATTCATATCCCGGTTGAGCTGAAATATTGACATTATTAAATACATACGCTATCTCGCAGCCATGGACTGCTTTAAAAAAGTCGAGCGTTTCTACCGGCTTGCAAAAATAATACATATAGGTTTTGCCTTTTCCGCCAGCTTTTACATGGGCTTCGGCCAGCCTGACCGCCGGCATCCGGAATATTCGCTCATTGAGGAACTCATTATGCCGCCATATTTCTTTGTACTGAGCACTGTATCTGTCTTCCGGGAAAATCGGCATCTGCAAATATCGGTCAAGTTTACGATTTTCTTCAGCCGTAATCCTTTTGCGGAACTTTTCAATACTCCGATCCTGAAATTCCACAAAAGCCAATATATTTTCGTCAAAAGAAGCTTTTCCCATCAAACTCATCAAATAACGGTTCTCATTCGCATTCGTACCAATAATGTAATCAACGTCTTTATTGACCCCGTTTTCAATTGCTAAAGGCATATCCGCCGGAATCGGTGAATTTCCTCCCCGCAAAGGATAACCGTTTAAAAAAGCCAAACAGTTGACAGGCCCGACCCGACCTTCATCCGCTACCGGAATACAATACAATTCGATAAATTTTTCAGCGGAGATTCCCTGCAGATCAGCTAACGTTTCAGCTCCGACAGCTTGCATTATCTTCTCGGTTTGTTTATTTTCATCATAATGATGCTGAGCAAACATCAGCACGTGCGGACCGGACTGAGAAATAGCATGCTGGAAAAGGCCTTCGGTTGTTTTGTCACTCATCAGGCAATCAACCAAAGTTCCTCCGACAGATTCTCCGAAAACAGTAATGTTCTCCGGATCACCGCCAAAGGCTTCGATATTCTTTTTGATCCAGCTGAGTGATTCTTTGACATCAAGATAACCAAGATATTGGCTGTCAGGATATTTTTCACCGCCATCAAGCATGGAAAGATCAATAAACCCGAATGCACCCAAGCGGTAATTTACAGTTACGACCACAAGGTCTTTATACGTGTCAGCCAAAAACTGACCATTGTACATCGCACTGGAAGCATCATCAGTGGCATATATCCCGCCGTGGATCCAAACCATTACCGGCTTTTTCTGTTTTTTTAGATCACTGGTCCAGATATTGAGATTGAGACAATCCTCGCCCATTTTTTCTGCTGTCATCCCATTATACGGATTTGGCAACTGGAACGATATCGGACCATATTCCTGAGCTTTGAATACAGCACTGCTTTCCCGGGCAGGTTCCGGAGCTTTCCAGCGTAGTTTTCCGACCGGCTGCTCAGCAAACGGAATCCCTTTAAACGTAACGACGCCGGTTTCCTGCTCTGTTGTACCGATAAACGTACCATTAGTACAGGTAACGGTATATTCATTATTTTCCTCCGGTGAAGCCGGCACTGCCGCCCAAGCAGGCTGTATTGCCAGCAAGGAACCGGCTATCACCAAACCACTAAGTATCTTTTGTACGAGTTTTTTCATTCATTCAGGCTCCTCTTTGAATTTTCTCTTTTATTTAGCCGCCAGCAGCCCTTTTTCTTCCAAAAACTCAGCCAGGAATTTAGCTACTTTATTTACCAGTTTAAGACAGTTCTTAAGATGATCTTTGGTATTAAATTCAAACTGCATCAGATCACCGCATTTGCACGAACCAAACTCTGCTTCAAAACGCTTATGAAATTCTAATGTTACCGGATAAATTTCAGCCAAAGGTTTATCTGCCGGTTTATCTCTGCCGATAAGCGTATTTATTACCATGACCGAACCGGTTACTGCTCCGCACAGATCCCGGGCATGACCAATCCCGCCGCCGAATCCGGAACAAAGCCGAAATGCGTTGTCATCAATATTTACGCCGGCTTCTTTACGAAATGTCTCCACAATCGCCTCACAGCAATTATAACCGCCTTTAAAATTATTTCCTGCTGCCATTCCCATTTTTTCACTGAATTCACTCATGATAAACCCTCCTTATTATTTTTTCTCCATTCCGCAGGGATAAATTTCTTTTGAAGCTAAAACATTATTCATTACTGCATTGTAAAACGCATAACCGCCGGAACAGTTATAGCTGTCATAACCATTCTGGGTAAGTATCCGACAGGCTATATAACTGCGCACTCCGCTCTGACACATAACATATACCGGTTTATTTACCGGAATCTCCTTTATCCGCTCCCGCAACTCATCTAAAGGAATATTTATAAAACCGTCTGCATGACCACGCGCATATTCCGAAGTCATTCTGGTATCAAGAAGCGTTACACTGCCATCACGAGGCAACGCAATGATGTCCTTAAAACGAACCTGCTTTACCAAACCGCCAAAAAGATTTTCCAGCACAAATCCAGCCATATTTACCGGATCCTTGGCTGAAGAATATGGCGGTGCATAAGCAAGGTCAAGTTCTTTTAGTTCAGGGCCTTTCATTCCGGCATGAATTGCTGTAGCCAACACATCAATCCGCTTGTCCGTTCCTTCATAGCCGATTATCTGTGCCCCTATCAGTTTATGTGTATTTTTATTGCAAATGACCTTCATCGTCATTGCTTTACCGCCCGGATAATAAGTCGCATGAGAAGCTGGAGAAAGGATCGCTGTCTCAACCGGAATTCCTGCTGCATTTGCTGTTTTTTCGTTGATACCGGTCATCGCTACCGTCATATCAAATAATTTTATGATCGACGAACCCATGGATCCTGTAAAACGGCTCTCTCTGCCACAAATATTATCAGCTGCAATACGACCTTGTTTATTAGCCGGCCCGGCCAATGAAATCAGTGCATCTTCACCCGTCACATAATTTTTAACCTGAACGGCATCGCCAACTGCATAAATATCTGTGACAGATGTTTCCATCTTTTCATTGACAACAATACTGCCCTTAATGCCACGTTTCAATCCGGCCGCTTTTGCCAAAGCTGTATCCGGCGT
Organism: uncultured Selenomonadales bacterium; assembly: GCA_937907035.1. Next base: position 806 of record CALCTX010000166.1, on the reverse strand, counting down.
TACTCCGACTGCTAAAATAACCATATCGGAAATAAGCGGACAATCATCTTTCAGCGTGGTCCTGATCTGATTGCCTTCTTCTTCAAATCCTTGCACCGTACTGCCAAATTTCAAAGACACACCCTTATTTCGAAGTTTCGTATGAACAAAGGCTGCCATATCCTCATCAAGTGGCGCCAAAAGCTGTTCAGGGCGTTGTACTATAGTCACTTTCATACCTGACATACAAAGATTCTCAGCCATTTCGATCCCGATATATCCGCCCCCGGCAATCACAACTGATTTTGGCTGCTTCGTTTCAATAAATTTTCTTATCCGCAACGTGTCTTCTACTGTACGCAACGAAAATACCCGAGGCAAATTCACGCCTTCAATATCCGGAACTGTTGGCCGGGCCCCAGGTGAAAGCAACAATTTATCATAACTTTCCGTATACGTTTTGCCGGTATCCGGACAGCGAACCGTAACGATCTTATTCTCCGGATCGATATCAGTAACTTCATGATGTACCCGGGCCTCAATACGAAATCGTTCCCAAAAACTTTCCGGTGTCTTCAGTGTCAGCTCACTCTCATCTTTTATCACTCCGCCAATATAATATGGCAACCCGCAATTAGCGTATGAGACATATCCGGACCGCTCCAAAATAATGATCTCTGCTTGTTCGTCCAATCTGCGCAATCTGGCCGCTGCTGACGCTCCGCCGGCAACACCGCCGATAATAACAACTTTCAACCTTTTCACCTCCCGTATATATTTGTTATTAAGATTATAACATTATTCTAACTATTAATAAATTACACATA
>CALCTX010000165.1 GCA_937907035.1 uncultured Selenomonadales bacterium | reverse complement strand
TCATAAGAAGGATTGTGAATTATTTCTGTAACTCCGGTGATACCATACTTTGTCAAATCAACTTTTGCCATAACTCTGTCAACCTCTTTCAAAGCGAAATATTTTTTAATCGATTTATATTATATCACGACCTGAACAATTATAAAACACCTTTTGAGTATTGATAAACAGTATTTTTATTTTCCTGTCAAAAGCAAACCTTTTGCTTCCGTTTGTAAGCAGGCCGACATTCTATCAGCATTTAGCAAGATATTCTTCCAGAGCGGCTTTTATAAGATTTACTTTCACGCCATAAACTATCTGCACATTTTCGCCCTTAATAAGAGTTCCGACCGCCCCGGTCGCTTTCAACGCCGTTTTATCAACAAGAGACGGATCCTTCACTGCCAAACGCAACCGGGTAGCACAACAATCAAGTGTAACCAGATTGTCTTTCCCTCCCAGTGCTTTAATAATCTCTCCACTGACATTATCGCTGTCTTTTTCCATCCGGGCCACTGTTGTTTCGTTCTCCCGCCCCGGAGTTTTCAGATCAAATTTTTCAATGCAATACCGGAAACCAAAATAATAAACCGCAAAGTACACTGCACCGATTGGCAGCATCATTATCCAATTAGTCTTGCTGTTCCCTTGCATAACACCAAACAGGATAAAATCCAAAAGCCCCGACGAAAACGAATATCCGATCGTGATATTAAGCACATACATGACCGCATTGCTTATACCTGCCATTACCGCACTGGCTGCAAAGAGTATCGGTGATGCAAACAGGATAGGAAATTCGATTGGTTCGGTAATACCGGTCAGTATTGATGTAAAGGCCGCCGAAAACAATATCCCCACAACTTCCTTCCGGCGAGCCGGGGCCACCGTATGATACATAGCCAATGCTGCTGCCGGATAAGCAAACATCATCAACGGATAAAACCCGGTAAAAAATTTAGTGGCTTCGGCACTGAAATGTACCGTACCGGGCGAGGCCAGCTGTGCCAAAATTATCATCTGCGCCCCTTGATATTCAATGCCATCAACCGTCATTGTTCCGCCAAGTGCCGTAAACCAAAACGGTGTGTAAAAAACATGGTGCAATCCGAACGGTATCAATAAGCGATGAATAACAGCATAGCCAAAAACTCCAATACATCCGGCTTCGGTAAATTGTTTTCCTAAAGAAATTATCAGATTTTGTACTCCCGGCCAAACCAAAGTCATGATAAGTCCGACCACCATAAAAGCCGCAGTTGAGATGATCGGAACAAAATGAGAACCGCCGAAAAACGCCAGCACATCCGGCAGTACCGTCTTACGATAACGATTATGTAAAAATGCTGTTCCCAGGCCGGTAATGATACCGCCGAAAACACCCATCTCCAAACTCTTAATGCCTAAAACAGAAGTGATCATTCCGCTGGGCAGCCCGGCAGCGATACTGCCGTCTGCCAGCAAATTGCCTTGAAATGTCAATATCGCAGAGCAAGTAATATGCATTGTCAAAAAAGCGATCATAGCTGAAAAAGCCGCCGTTTCTTTTTCGGCTTCGGCCATACCGATCGCCACCCCGACAGCAAATAAAAGCGGCAAATTAGCAAAAATAACATTGCCGACCTTGGTCATGATAAGAAATAATGACCAAATAACTGTCCCTTCGCCCATGATATTGGCAAGTCCAAATGACTCCAACGTCAAAGGATTGGTAAATGTTGCCCCTAACCCCAAAAACAATCCGGCGATTGGCAAGATTGCTATCGGCAACATAAAGCTTCTGCCAACCCGTTGCAATACCCCGAATATCATATCTTTCATATTATCGCCTCTTTTTGCAAATAAATCTATTTTATATTTCGTCTTCCCTGAATTATTTCCTCTTTTTTAACAAAAACTCCCCTGAAAAAGTTTATACATTTGCATAAACTTTTCAGGGGAGTTAAACCCGATCAGAATATTTTACTTTTTGATCTCTCCACCCTCAACTACGAGTGTATCTTTATATTCAGCGCCATAAGTTGAGAGCAATGTAGCATCATAGTCTTTATGGAAGAACTGTTCCTTGCCGAGCTTTTTGATCTCATCGTTCAGCCAGGAAAGGAGCTCTTTGTTGCCTTTGGTAACAGCCGGAGCGATCGTATCATTGCTGCCAAGAGAAGGAATACCAACCGTATATCCTTTGCTCTGCATTGCAAATGCGATAACCTCAGTATTGTCATTGGCCCAAGCTACACCGGTGCCATTTTCAAAAGCATTCTTTGCGGTCGCATATGTGTCAAACTTCTGCAATTTGATGTTCTTGTGATTTTTGATCAAATAAGTTTCTGCCGTCGTTCCGGAAATAACGATAACCTTATCGTCCTTACCGATCTCATCCAGGCTCTTGATAACCCGGGAATTTGGCGATACTACACCGAGCGCAACATTCATATACGGCAATGCAAAATCAACCTTTTTAGCCCGCTCTTCCGTAACCGTAAAGTTAGCCAAAATTATATCGACCTTGCCGGTTTCAAGATATTCTACCCGATTGGCAGCCTCAGTGGAAACATAGTTAACCTTTACACCCAAATCTTTGGCAATACGCTCGGCAAAATATACATCATAGCCGGCATATTTGCCGTTGGCATCAACATACCCGAACGGATTTTTATCGGAGAAAACACCGATATTGATCGTCCCGCTCTTTTTAATGTCATCAAGTGACCGGAAAGCCGCTTTTTTCTGCTCGCCACCGCCGCAAGCTGTAAGCGCCAATGTCAAAATAATAAGCATAAGTACCGAAAAAACCTTTTTCATTTAATTATCCTCCTGTAACATTTTTATTTTTATTTTTGCCTTACTTTTTCAAAATCAAAAACATGTAAAAATTGCTGTGCCCGCTCGGTTTTCGGGTGATCAAAGAATACATCCGGCGGCGCCTCCTCGACAACCTTGCCCCCTTCAATAAATATCACTCTGTCGGCGACAGCCCGGGCAAACTGCATTTCATGCGTAACGATCAGCATTGTCCTGCCCTGGCGGGCCAATTCAAGCATAACATCAAGAACTTCCCGTACCATTTCCGGATCAAGAGCCGCGGTTACTTCATCAAACAGCAATACTTCCGGATGCATCGCCAATGCCCTGACAATAGCCACCCGCTGTTTTTGCCCGCCGGACAGCTGCTGTGGATACATGTGTGCCTTTTCCTAAAGCACGACCCGCGCCAAAAGTTCTTTTGCCTCTGTTTCAACTTCAGCTGCTGCACGTTTTTGAACCTTTACCGGAGCCAGACAGATATTTTGCAAAACTGTCAAATGAGGAAACAGATCGTAGCTCTGAAAAACCATGCCGATTTTTTGGCGCAAGGCTGACAGTTTTCCGGCCCGCCGGTCAACCGGCACCCCATTTAACATAATAGTTCCGCCATTTATTTCCTCTAACGCATTGATACAACGAAGAAACGTCGTCTTGCCGCAGCCGGATGGTCCGACCAGAACAATGACTTCGCCTGTCTGTACTTCCAGACTTAATCCGTCTAATATCGTATGGTCAGCATATTTTTTAGTCAGATTTTCTATTTTCAGTAACGGCTCCGCCATCAGATCAACCCTTTTCCTGTTCAAACTTTTTGGCCAGTAAGCTTATTGGCCAGCAAGCGAGAAAATATAACACCAAAACAAATAAGAATATCCCAAAGGCCGCATTCGGTGCATTGATCCGATTGGCCTCAATTATCTGCTGTGCGACTTTCAATACCTCTGTCACGCCGATCATCAATACCAAACTGGTGGTTTTGATCATACGGGTAATAAGATTTATCGACAATGGCAATAGCCGCTCTACAGTCTGCGGAATGATAACATACCGATAGGCTTCCTTGCGTGTCATCCCCAAGGCTTCAGCACTCTCATACTGATGCTTTGGTATACTTATCAGTGCACCGCGGACCAGATCGCCCATTTCTGCCGTCCCCCAAAGGGTAAATACGATGACTGCCGCCAACTCTCCCGGCACGTTAAGATTAAAAGCCCGTGTCGTTCCGAAAAACACTATGAAAAGCAAAACCAATTGCGGCATTATCCGAATAAATTCAAGATAAAATTTCGTTATAAATTTTACGATCGGATTCTTAACTGTCATAACAGCGCCCAAAAGGACGCCAAGGGGAATACTGAGTGCCACCGAAATAAGGCTTATTCTCAGAGCTACCCAAAGCCCTTCAAGAAGTCTCAGCAGATTATTCCCCTGCAAAAGAACCTCAAGCCCCAAATTCGGCATATCTCAGCTTCCTCTCCACATAATAACCGATCAACGAGACCGGCAAGAGTATCATCAAATAAAATACCACCAGCAACGCCAAACTCTCAACAGTATTGTAGTAAAGGCCGATCAAGTCTTTGGCAGTAAACATCAGGTCCATAAGACTGATAACCGAAAAAACGCTCGTCTCTTTCAACAAAAAGATGACATTGGAAACCAACGCCGGCACACTGGTCGATAACGCCTGCGGAAGGATCACATACCGCATGGCTTCCGCATGATTCATTCCCAAGCTGGCCGCACTCTCAAACTGAATTTTGGGCACAGCTTCTACTCCGCTGCGAAACGCCTCGGCCATATAACTGCCGCCCAGAAAAGCCAGACCGATAACCCCGCAAGTTTCAGCATCAAGCCGCAGCCCAATCTTCGGCAAACCGAAATAGATAAAAAACAATTGTACCAATAGCGGTGTATTGCGGCTGAATTCGATATAGCAAGTCGTTAATTGCTTTAATACCGGCAACCGGTAATACTGAGCTATCGCGCAAAAAAGTCCGATCACCGTCGCCAGAATAATTCCGAGCCAGCCGATCTTTACTGTGAGTATCGCAGCTTCCCAATACATCGGCAAAAACTCCGAAATAAATTGCCAATCCAAGAAAATCCACTCCACAAAAATAATCCGAGAGCTTTAATAATCTCTCGGAAAAATGATTTCTTAAATATAAAAGCCTCTTTTGAAAATAGCATATTAAGGCCTGTTTGTCAATGCTTGCGCCATCCCTTGTCCTGACGGATAAACCGCCCGATACTTTGCAGATCAGTCGCTAATTTTTCAGCACAATCTTCCGGCTTGTCCAATACCCCGGCCTTTCCCGGATAAAGCGCATATTTCTCCCGGGCTTCACCTTCGGTCACATTTGGCATAATTACATTGGCACCGCATTGCAATGCCAGCAAACGTGCCGTGGGCAACAATGTTTCCATCGCGGTAGTCGCAGGAATATTAGCCTGAGGCAACAACAATCTGATCAAGGATACCATTCGCAAGACCAAATTTATATCTCCGGCCGGAGCTGACCCTAACGGGGTCGCCGCATTTGGAATAAAGGGCCCGATCCCCACCATATCAGCATCAATATCTTGGAAAAACAATATATCATCGGCCAATGAAGTAATCGTCTGTCCCGGCAGTCCGATCAATGATCCGGTACCGACTTCATAGCCCAAACTCTTCAAATCCTGCAAGCAGCGGCGCCTTTCTGCCAAACTCATTCCCGGGTCATGTTGTATATAAACAGTCTCATCGGTTGTCTCGATCCGGAGCAGGAAGCGATCCGCCCCGGCATCCTTAAGCAGCTTATATTCGTCAAAGCTCCGCTCACCGATCGACAATGTTACGGCCAGATCAAGTTTCTTTATTTCCCTGATCACCGCCGCCAGCCGTTCCGCAGTAAAAAAAGCATCTTCGCCGGATTGCAGGACAACCGTCCGATAACCATATCCTTCAGCCCGCTTTGCCAGGCAAAATATCTCCGATTCATTAAGCCGGAACCGTTGCGCTTCCTTATTATCACGCCGCAATCCGCAATAACAGCAATTTTGCCGGCAATAACTTGAAAACTCGATCAATCCCCGAAGCAGTACTCCGTCACCAACGTATTGCTTCCGCACTCTGTCAGCGGCCAAAAATAGCTCTGTCTCAGCCTCCCCGGCTAAGAGCAGAGCTATTATCTCATCCCTTGATAAA
>CALCTX010000164.1 GCA_937907035.1 uncultured Selenomonadales bacterium | reverse complement strand
GAAGTACCAGATCATAATCCTCCTGCAATATCCGCTCATACGCCCGCCGGCCGTTTTCCTCCCGGGCTGTCACAAACCCTTCGTGCTCAAGTTCCATCTGTAAAAAACGGGCGATCCGCCGCTCATCCTCAACAATAAAAATCTTTACCGGCTCTGCCATCTTTACCGCCTCCTCACGCAAAATCACCGTTCCGGAAAACAACCGGAACCCATGCGTTTTTCCTGTTAGGTTTATAATATAGTAATTATCACCAAAAAAAAAGAGGCTGCGCCGAATTCTAATGCAAATATAATGTAATGTAGTTGTGAAAAGCTTTGCTTTTTCTTGATTTAAGGCGTTATAATAAATACAGCAAAATTAAAAAGGAAGTGCAACATGAAAAAATTTCTATTAGTTTTTGCAATGGCTTCACTGATGCTGATCGGCAAAGGAATTTGTTCCCCTCAGCAGGCAGATGCCATGACATTGGAGATCAACAACCAAATAGGAACAAAACTATCCGTAGCCGTTATTTTCCATGACGAGGACAGAGGTTCCTGGATCTGCAAAGGATGGTGGTCAGTTCCTGCCAATTCCTTCAAGACCATAAATTTCCCGAGACATGCCAAGTCAAAAATCTGGGTCCACATGCACAATAAATTTCGCAGCTGGGGATCAGAAAAGGCCTGGACTGTAATAAACGAAAAATTTGACTACAGAGTCGGCAAAGAATCATGTCCTGATGGAACAAACCGGCGGCAAGTCGCCTTTGACAGTTTTGATATAGGACAAGATGGTGTCGTACGCCTGACCGCTCGCAAATAGGACATACAAAACAGGTCCGCAATATGAACAATGAAAGCTCCCCGGTAATCACCGGGGAGCTTTCGTCTGCCCAATTTAAACATTACGCACGCCAAACTGAATGATCGCCCGTGACAACTCCTGAATACTGCCCTCCAGCGAACTCATCTTACCTTCCAGTCGCACCAGCAGATAAACACTCAATGCCATCGGAAAACAATAATTGGCCGCATAGCCAAAAAATTCATCCACCTAAATGCCTCCTTTCTACAATATAGTCACACACGCCCTCACAGATTGCGGCTGCAAACTCATTCGGTTTATCTATAAGCAGCGTCTCATCATCAAAATTTGAGATAAATGCCGTCTCCACCAGAACCGCTACTGCCTCGGTTGCTTTCAGCACATACAGCCAGCTGCCATCCTTCACCCCACGGTCCGACAGATCATCGATCTCACAAAGCCGGCCACGGATATGCTCCGCCAGCAGACTGCCGGCGTCGCTCATCGCATAAACCTCTGTCCCATGTGCTGCCCGATTTTGTGCCGCATTACAATGCACCGAAATGAATATATCACTGGCAAACGCATTGCTCGCCTCACATACCGCTTCCAGATCATCTGACTGGAGTGTCAGCACTTCAAAACCGCAATTTCTCAGCCGCACTGCGGTCAGCTCCATGAGCAGCCGGCAAATCTCAGCTTCACTAACCCGGGCCCCTACTGCCCCAGGATCTGCCCCCGGAAAGTGCCCGCCATTTAACATTATTCGCATAAAAAATAACCCCCTTTGTACCACAACATGATACAAAGGGGGCTGTTTACAACTGCCTGCGAAAAAAATATCAGATCATTTTACAATCAAAAGCGGGCACTTGCTCTGCTCAGCAACATACTGGCTGACACTGCCAAGGAGTACACCTTTTACAACGCCCAATCCGCGGCTGCCCATAACGATAAGATCGCTGTTTTCTTTCTCAGCAAAATCCATGATCGTAATAGCCGGAGATCCGCTCTGTGAAAAAGCAGCCTTCTCTATTCCTTCCGGTACCATACCCATAGCCTGATCCAAAATCTCCTCACCAGCTTTGGCTACAGCATCAAGAATCGCTTCTGACAAGCAGGCATTGATAGCCAGCTGATTTACATTGGAAACATACAGGAACTGGATCGATGCGCCACAACCTTTAGCAATATCACATGCATACTGAGCAGCCTTTACAGCACTGTCAGAACCATCAACCGGAACAAGTATTTTTTTGATCATTACAAAAACCTCCTCAAAATCCCTTTTGCTTTCTTTGGGTGTATATACTATTCTATCAAAAAATCGAAAATCCTGCCAATAAGAAAAAAACTTGTACAAATCTCTTTTCGTTGACACTGTAAAATGATAATGATAAACTTAATAATCATCTTTCAAGTGAAATCTATATTCTTATATATATATTATGGGGGAAAAATAAATGACAGAAAAGAAAAAATCTACGGTAGAAGAAATCCTTGAAAAAACCAGCATCGCTGATATATACCATGCGGCTATGCAGCTTGACGGCGTTATCAATCGTACGCCGCTCATCGAAAGCCGCCATTTTTCACAGTTGTGCGGCAACAAAGTCTATCTCAAACCGGAAAACCTTCAATTTACCGGCTCCTTCAAATTGCGCGGTGCCTACAACAAGATCAGCCAGCTCTCCGCCGAAGAAAAAGCCCGCGGTGTCATCACTGCCTCAGCCGGCAACCATGCCCAGGGCGTAGCATTCTCGGCTCAAAAATTAGGCATCAAGGCTGTCATCTGTATGCCAGCTACCACTCCGTTGCTCAAAATTGACGCGACCCGTGCCTATGGTGCCGAAGTCGTTCTGTACGGCGATACCTTCGACGATGCTTATGCCAAATCACAGGAACTGGCTAAAGAACACGGTTATGTTTATGTCCATCCGTTCGATGACGTTCAGGTCCTGCTCGGCCAGGGTACCTGTGCCAAAGAGATCATCGACGATTGCAAAGATATCGATGCTATACTCGTACCGATTGGTGGCGGTGGATTTGCCAGCGGCGTAGCCTTGGCAACCAAAGCAGTAAATCCGAAAGTCAAAGTCATCGGCGTCGAGCCGGAAGGTGCACCGTGTATGCAAACCTCCTTCAACAAAGGAAAAGTTACCACCCTGCGCAACGTTGACACCGTTGCCGACGGCTGTGCGGTAAAAACTCCGGGCAAGCTTACCTATGCCTTCTGCCAAAAATACCTTGACGAAATAATCACCGTCTCCGAAATGGAGATCATGTCGGCCCTGCTCACACTGATTGAGCGCCACAAACTCATTGCTGAAGGCGCCGGCGTACTCTCCCTCGCTGCTTTGAACAAACTGAAATTCAAAAACAAAAAAGTAGCAGCGATCATCTCCGGCGGCAATATCGATATCTCGACCATTGCAGCCTTGATCGACAAAGCCCTTATCGCCCGTGGCCGTGTCTTCTGCTTTGCCGTTATGCTCCCGGACAAACCGGGCCAGTTGCTCAAAGTATCGCAGATCCTCGCCGATACCAACGCCAACGTTATCAAACTCGAACATAACCAGGCACTCGTTACCGACAGCTTCAAAAAAGTTCAGCTCGAAGTTACCTGCGAGACCAACGACTGCGCTCATATCGAACGCATCATCAAAGCTTTGTCCGATGAAGGCTTCGACATCAGCCGTATCTACTAAATCTTGTATTCTAATTACGCATTCCGAATTACGAATTAATATTACCTTTATCCACAGAGTTTTCCACAAAATCGTCTCTTGATGCAAGAAAAAGTGGATAACTTTTCAAAAGGAGGCCGGAAAAATGTCGAAAAATCTCAAGCACATTGCCGTATTATCTCTGTTTTTCCTGACCTTCAATACCATTGCTCTGGCCGCTCCCGATAAAATGAGCTCGGCAAAAACCAAAAACACCGCCGGCTGCTATGACACATTCCGCGGTGATGAACTTGAACAAACCGGAGCCATTACTCCCAGTACCAAAACTATAAAACCGGAGAAAAAAGAAAACGCAGCCAAGAAAAAAGCCAAAGAGAAAAAGAAAAAAGATAAAAAAAAGACCTCAAAACAAACTTCCGGTGACTCTAAAGACAGCAAACTAAAATCCGTCCCGGAAAGCGATCCGTTCCTTCCAAAAAGCAAAGTCAAAGCTATCATCAAAACCGCCAAGAAATACATTGGCGTTCCCTACAAATTCGGTGGCACAACCCCGAAAGGCTTTGACTGCTCCGGCTATCTCCAATACGTATTCAAACAAAACGGTATCAGCCTGCCACGGACTGCCGACGAACAATACAAACTCGGCAAACGGACCAAAAGCCGTAAAGAACTCGTCGAAGGCGATCTCGTCTACTTTACCACCTACGAGGCCGGAGCCTCGCACTGCGGCATCTACCTCGGTGACGGTAAATTCATCCATGCCTCATCAAGCAAAGGAATCCGCATCGACGAACTGGATAACTCTTATTGGAAACCGCGCTACTACGGCGGCAAACATATTGTTAAATAAAACCAGGCAATCTTAACCGAGATTGCCTGGTTTTATTTAACATATTCACTTTTCTAAATATGTATTATTCTGGGCTGAAGTAATGTGCCACAAGCTATGTCTTCCCTTGAAAAGGGGAGGTGGCAGCGTAGCTGACGGAGAGGTTCTAAAAATTTTTAAATTCTCCACCAAAATAAATGGGCACGCAGAATACATGCAGTTGCGAGGCGGAAAGTAACTTTTCCCGCAGGCGCACTTGTAAACGTGCGTCGAGGACAAAAAGTTACTGATAACAATCTTCCACTAAATAAATGAGGGGCTAAAATGTGCTCAGATACGCGGCGCAGCACAGGCGATGCGACCAAAGCGTAGTACGCTACGCTGACGAGCTCGCCGAGCAGCAACCTATTGCCACCAAAATAAATGGGCACGCAGAATACATGCAGTTGCGAGGCGGAAAGTAACT
>CALCTX010000163.1 GCA_937907035.1 uncultured Selenomonadales bacterium | reverse complement strand
CCCAGCCACATATAACAAATTGTTCCTATACTTATAGCTCCCAGTACACTTCCCCGCCATAGATAAATAAAACAAACTGTAACTGTTGATACTAACTCCGGCAATGCATATGGCGAATCAAACACAGTCACACCTTTAAAGCAATATACGACCAGCATTGCCATAATCGCTCCCGGCAAAACTCTGCCTAAATACAAGAGAGATTTCGGCAACTGATATCCGGCAGGAAAAATAACAAATGGCAAAAATCGTAACGCTGCTGTTACCATCGCCATTATTATGATCAATTCAGCACTATGAAATCCATCAATCATCTGAACCGCCTCCCTGCAAATCTTTTCGTAACCAGAGCAATGCAGCTGCAATTCCGATCATTGACGGGATCAAAAAGTTTTTTGCGCCAAAGATCAACAGGCATCCAGCCGATACAGCCAAACCAATAACTGCCGGCCCACGACTTTCCTGCTTTTTCAGATTATCCAACAAAACTACCACAAATAAAGCCGTCATCGCAAAATCGACACCAGCCGTATTTATTGGCATAGTCTGACCAAAAAGTGCTCCTAAAGTACTGCCGGTCACCCAATAGCTGTGATTAAAAGCTGTGAGACAGAAATAATACTTTTCCCGATCAATCCCGTCCGGTACATCGCCAGTACAAACTAAACTATACGTTTCATCAGTCAGTCCGAAAATTATATATGATTTTAACGTGCCCAAATCACGATACTTTACCAGCATAGACAAACCATAAAAGAGGTGCCGGGCATTAATAAGCAAAGACATGATCGCTGTACTTACAAATCCTGCTCCGTTTGCCAGCAGATCAACGCCGACATATTGAAGACTACCGGCATATATTGCCAGACTCATCAGAAAAGCCCAACCACAATGATATCCTTTACTTTGCAAAAGCAGGCCAAACCCGAACCCCAAAACCAAATAACCGGCCAAAACCGGCAAAGTTTTCGGGAATGCTGCTCTGGCCGCAAGCTGATAAGCACCTTTTTCACTATTATTCATTTAACGTAAACTTCCATGAACAATGACAAGTCTTATCCGTAATATCCGGATAACAGCTTACACATTCCATTGTAAAACGGTCATCTATCTCTTTGGCAAAAAGACCATACTCGATCAAACCTACTGATTTACATGGATGAAGTTCCATTCCTTTTGACTCTCTGGCATGCTGTACCCGGCAAGTAAGTGTTGAATAAGTAAGCGTATTGCCATCAATAACGATCTTATCATCATTGATATTAGCATAGAGACGAAGCTGAAGTGCTTCCTTAAGGCCTTCAATTCCCGCCCTTTCCGGCAACCCAAGGAATTTCTTTATTTTCTGCGCTTCAATCTTAGTAAAAATACGCCAAATATTACAATCATGCACCATCGCCTCATCCATACCGAGCTTCTTCTCCACTGACTGAAACCATACACCGTCCATCGCCAGCCAATTTTTGGAATACATCTCGATCAATTCAATAAGTTGTTCTCTTGACATTTCCGCCAATTTCTCATTTACCATATTCCCGCCCCATTTCTGTCCTTAATATTTGACAATATCTTGAATAAATCTATTGTACCATTTTTCCATATATTTCATTCAAAAATGCAAAAATTTTTCACCAAAACAAAAAGAGAACTGTCACATGTACAATATCAACATGCAACAGTTCTCATATACTTACTCATAGATTGGCTCAAAATCTTCTGCGGTATGGCCGCAAATCGGGCAACTGAAATCAGGTGGCAGCTCGGGCTTCTCATAAACATAACCGCAAATCTTGCACCGCCAGCCAATTATTTTTTTATCAGTTGCAACCACTGTCTTCGGCTTTATTCTGCTTTGATAATCAGCATAAGTAAGTGGTTTCTTATCACTAAGCGTTTTTGCCTCCGTTACCTCAGCCACAAACAACGTATGAGTTGTCAGATCATAGCTGTCAATTACCTTCCCGTCAATAACTCCACAAGCCTGCCAACCAAGATACGGGATTCCATTTTCAGCAACAGGCAGATTGAGTCTGCCAATTTTATCAACATTGCGCCCTGACTGATACCCAAAATATCTGATCGTCTCAAAAGTGACTGTTTCATCCAACAAGCTCAGAGTAAACAGCCCGCTTTCCTTAAGCAACTGACAAGTGTAATTATTATTCAGGCAAGAAACAGCTATCCGTACAGGATCTGAAGCCACCTGCATACAGGTATTGGTTATACAGGCATTCTTTTTCTCCCCCGATTTTGTCGCCAAAAGGAATACACCGCAACTCAAATCATAAATCGGCTTTTTGTCCATACAAAACTCCTTTTGAGTACCGGCAAACAAAACCATGCCTCACTTAAAATATCTTTCCAGCAACCCTTTTAATGCTTTGGCATGTCTCGCTTCATCACGTGCCATTTCATGGACTGTATCATGAATAGCATCAAGATCATTTTTCTTTGCACATAATGCGAGATCAAATTTTCCGGCTGTTGCACCGAATTCACATTCAACCCGCCAGGCAAGATTATCTTTTGTAGAGGCTTTCATATGCGGTTCAAGCTCTTCGCCTAACAACTCCGCGAATTTGGCTGCATGCTCAGCCTCTTCCAAAGCCGCTTCTTTCCAATACAAACCTATTTCAGGGTAACCTTCACGATAAGCGATTCTCGACATGCATAAATACATACCGACTTCGGAACACTCCCCTGTGAAATTTGCTTTTAACTGGTCAAGAATATATTTTTTATCTTCCGCTGAAACAGCGTCATTATCCTTTACTGTCTTTGCATAAACTCCATATTCATGCTCAGCCGCCAGAGTCATTTCCCCTTCCTGTTTTTTAAACTTCTCTGCCGGAGCGCCGCAAACCGGGCATTTCTCCGGTGGCTGATCTCCTTCATGAACATAGCCGCACACCGTACAAACCCATTTTGCCATCATAAATGCCCCCTCTTTTAAGATAATAAATAGTTTACGGATCGATCCTGGAGACATTGTAGCATGGCAAAATTTGTACTTTCAAGACATATAGCGATTTCTAACGCAAATCTAATCCGGCTTTCATTCTAATTTAATTTCTTCTAAATCATCCGGAACAAAAACCTTTCCCCGGTAATATTTTTGGGCCTCATCAGTATAAGTTGCCTTTCGAACAGACAATGTTTCCTCTTCGGTATGGTAAAGGACCAGGTTTTTCGCTTGCAGCATTTCCGCCAGTTCAGCGGCTTCTTTGACTGTACTGTGATTTTTTTCATAAGGCTTAAAATGTTCTCTGTCTTCGTACCGGCAAAACGCCTCTGATAATAACCAATCTGCACCTTCCGCATACTGTCTGTCGTGCTCGTTGAATGGTTCATCTCCCAAACAGGTAAGTGTAAAACCTTGGGCATTCTGCAAACGATAACCATACTGCTTTGCTTTCTTCGAAAGAATGTCAAAGGCTGTCAATTTCCAACCTAAAAAGCCGACACTTTCTCCATCAATAATTTCCTGAATGATTATCCTCGTCCCGATTTTCTCATAATCTTTCTTTTTGAGCAGTGCTTTGGCCATTACGCGCAAAAAATCAGCAACAACATCATGGCAATATATTGTGAAATTCCCACTATACTTACCTTTTTCAATAAGCGTGGCAATCTTTCTCATCAGCCAGACAACCCCGAGAATATGATCTGTATGCGCATGCGTAACGAACATATAATGCAGTTTAGCGTAATCAAAATCAATTTCCTCAAGCTGACGTAAAATGCCGTTTCCTCCTCCGGCATCAGTCAAAAAAAATTCGCCCTCACTGCTTTCGAGCAAAAAACACGTGTTATAGCAATGTGTTACCATTGCTGAACCAGTTCCCAAAAATACCAGCCGTCGCATGATCTCACTCCCCAATTTATAATCTTAATTTCAGCGATCTCTTGGCAATAACAGAAATCACCCCATCAATATCAACCATCAAAACATCTGCCCCTATCGGCGCAGCATATACCCGCAATTCAGCTTCTTTTAACAAATTTTGCAGCCGGATAACATTCCTGTTCTTTATTCCCCGAAACTTTGATGTCTCCTGCGGCGAGTGATAAACTATAACTTTTTTAGGAAAATCGATTCCCTGTAAAAGGACCTTTACCATTTCCCAATAAATCTCATTCTCAACCAACTCACCAAAAGCCGGATGATATGGTCCGGCTAATACCGTTCCCTCATTATCAAGTCCCTCGGACGATTGCAGCCCCGTACGAATAACTTTTATCCCATCAGCTTCCAATTGCAATTTCATTACCGCCGCAATATGTGCTGCTTCGTCAATTGATAACGGAGTATACTGCCCTTGTTCATAAAGTTTGGCAAGCGGTGTACCCTTTATCACGACTGTTGGATACAATCTTACGATCTGCGGCCGTATCTGCAACAAAGCGTCCAACGATTGATTCAGCGTTTCTCTTGTTTCGCCCGGCAATCCCGGCATCAACTGAATCCCCAGCTCAAAACCGTTGCCTTTTATCAACTCGGCCGCTTTAAAAATATCTTTTCTTTTATGGCCACGTCCTGCCTTCCACAACACATCATCGGAAAATGATTGTGCTCCCAGCTCAATAGTTTTAACACCATGCCCTTTTAACCGGGAAAGCGTATTAATGTCAATGGCATCAGGCCTTGTAGACAGCCGTATAGCATCGATCTTCCCGGCATGATATGCTTGTGCTGCAGGAAAAATAAGTTCTTCCTGCAATGCTTCCGGCAGTGCCGTAAATGTCCCGCCATAGAAAGCTGCCTCAACATAATATTCTCTGGTTATCCCGGCAATATGTTCTGCTATTTTATTTTCAATATCTTTCGCTGTTATTCCCGCCTGCTGTCCGGTTATCTGACGCTGATCACAAAAGATACAGCGATGCGGACACCCGATATGCGGTATAAACAGTGGTATTATATAGTGCTTCAATCGCTCAGCACTCCTTATTTCATCCTTATATTAAATTTTAGACGGTAAGAATAGTCTTTGCAAGTCAAATATGGTATATAATTATATCCATAAACAAGGAGAGGTTTTCTTATGAATATCAATGACATTTCACATAATCTTATAATTGTAAGAG
>CALCTX010000162.1 GCA_937907035.1 uncultured Selenomonadales bacterium | reverse complement strand
AGCTTAAGAAGATGGGCTCATCCTGTGATTGGGACAGAGAACGTTTTACTATGGATGAAGGCTGTTCCCAGGCTGTACGGGATGTGTTTGTCAGCCTCTATGAAAAGGGCCTTATTTATCAGGGTACGAGAATAACTAATTGGTGTACATCGTGTAATACAGCTATCAGTGATATTGAAGTCGATCATGAAACGGAGAACGGTCATCTCTGGCATTTGCGTTATGAGGTTGACGGCGAACCGGGAAATTATGTTGAGATAGCAACGACCCGCCCGGAAACGATGCTCGGTGATACCGGTGTAGCAGTTCATCCTGATGATGAGCGTTATAAAGCGTATGTTGGAAAGCAATTGATTTTACCGATTGTTGGCCGCAAAATTCCGGTGTTTGCGGATGAGTATGTCGATCCAAAGTTTGGTACCGGTGCAGTTAAGGTTACCCCGGCTCATGATCCGAATGATTTTGAAATGGGCTTGCGGCATAATTTGGAGCAGATAAGAGTTATAACTAATACCGGTACAATGGCTGATAATGCCGGGAAGTATGCCGGCATGGATCGTTATGAATGCCGTAAAGCACTGGTAAAGGATCTTGATGAATCAGGTGTTTTGGTAAGTGTTGAGGAACATGAACATGCGGTCGGACATTGTTCGCGTTGCGGTTCAACTATTGAGCCGCTTGTATCGAAACAGTGGTTTGTTAAGATGGAATCATTGGCTAAGCCGGCTATAGAAGCGGTTAATGACGGGCGGATCAAGTTTGTTCCGGAACGGTTTACAAAGATTTATTGCAATTGGCTGGAGAATATTCGTGACTGGTGTATTTCCCGTCAGCTTTGGTGGGGTCATCGTATTCCGGCCTGGTACTGTGATGATTGCGGAGAAACGATTGTTTCTCGGGATGAGGTTGAAGTTTGTCCGAAGTGCGGAGGCAAGCATCTGCATCAGGATGAAGATGTTTTGGATACCTGGTTCAGTTCCGGATTATGGCCTTTTGAGACAATGGGGTGGCCGGAAGACACACCGGAGCTTAAGCAGTTTTATCCGACAAGCGTTTTGGTTACCGGTTACGATATAATTTTCTTCTGGGTAGCCAGAATGGTTATGATGGGAATGGAATTTGGCAAGGACATTCCGTTTAAACATGTATTTATTCATGGCCTGGTACGTGACAGTCAGGGGCGGAAGATGAGTAAGTCATTGGGAAATGGCATTGATCCGTTAGAGGTCATTGAAAAATATGGTGCTGATACGTTAAGGTTTATGCTCATCACAGGCAATACTCCGGGTAATGATATGCGTTTTTACTGGGAACGGGTTGAGTCAGCACGTAATTTTGCCAATAAATTGTGGAATGCATCACGGTTTATGTTGATGAATTTGGAGGGCTTTGATAAGGCTTTTGTTCCGGCTGAGGCTGATTATACTTTGGCTGACCGTTGGATTTTGAGCCGGTATGCAAAGACTGCCGCACAGGTTACGGATAATCTGGAGAAGTTTGAACTCGGCGAAGCCGGTCGGGCAATTTATGATTTTATCTGGAGTGAACTCTGTGACTGGTATATTGAGCTCGTTAAGGCACGTCTTTATGATAAGGAAAACGAACGCCCGCGCCGGACAGCACAGTATGTGTTGGCGTATGTTTTAGAGCATACTTTGCGCCTTTTGCATCCGTTTATGCCGTTTATTACAGAAGAAATTTGGCAACATATCCCGCATGAAGGACAAAGCGTGATGATCGCTCAGTGGCCGTCAGGTGAGGAAGGCAAGGTCGATGAGAGCGGCGAAGCACAGATGACTGCTGTAATGGAGGCGATTAAGGCTATTCGCAATATGCGGTTGGAGGTCAATGCGGCTCCGGGCAAAAAGAGTGAGGCAATATTCAGTATCACTGATGAAAATTTGCGCTCAGTTTTTGCAGAGAATAAAGGATATCTTACAACTTTGGCAGCAACAGATCCGGTTACAATTTTGCCGGCTGGGACAGAAAAACCGGATAATGCTTTGACAGCTGTTATCAATGGCGCAGAAGTATATTTGCCGCTTAAAGGCCTTATTGATATCGAGAAGGAAACAATCCGGTTAAATAAGGAGTTGGAGACCTTGGATAAGGAGATCAAGAGAGCTGCCGGCAAACTTAATAATGCCGGATTTACTGCAAAAGCCCCGGCTGATGTCATTGCCAAGGAGAAGGAAAAACTGCAGGGCTATGAGGATAAAAAGAAAGCTGTTGAAGAACGCCTCAGTTATCTTAAAGAATTATGATTTTTAGAGGAAAGCAAAATGAATTATCAAGAAGCTTTGGACTATATTGAAGGATTGGCTGTTTTCGGTGTAAAACTCGGACTGACGAGGATTGAGCGCCTGTTGGAGCTGTTAGGGCAGCCACAGAAACAATATCGTACTATCCATGTAACCGGTACGAACGGAAAAGGTTCAGTATCGGCAATGCTGGCGGGAGTCCTTTACTGGACTCCGTATCGTACCGGGTTGTATACGTCACCGCATTTGGAAACTTATCGGGAACGAATGCAGATAGACCGGCAGATGATATCTGAAGAAGATTTTGTCCGGATATTATCAATGGTGCGGGAAAAAATAGATGAAATGATCGCCGGGGGCGAGGAGTGTCCAACACAATTTGAAGTGCTTACAGCAATGGCATTTTTATATTTTGCCGAGAAAAAAGTTGACTATGCAGTAATTGAAGTCGGATTAGGTGGCCTTTTGGATTCAACGAATGTTATTATTCCGGAGGTTTCTGTTATCACTAATGTTACGATGGAACATGCAGACCGTTGTGGTGGTACTTTGGAAGGAATAGCGCAACATAAAGCAGGCATTATCAAAAAGGGAGTTCCTGTCGTTACTGCGGCAAAAGGTCTGCCACTTGAAATAATCAGGAATACAGCGGCAGAAAAAAATACTGACGTTTTTGTTGCCGGCGAGGATTTTTTTTCTGATTTTCTTCGGGTGCATGATGGCAAACAAGAATTGGAGTTTTCTTCTACTCTTATCGGAATGGATAAGAAACGTTATGATTTGAATTTGTTAGGGATACCGCAGATTGAAAACAGCGCAATTGTTTTTATGACAGCATTTTTGCTTCATAACAATGACGAGATGATAAAGCCGGATGCTGTTTGCAATGCTTTTGCTACAGTTGAATGGCCGGGGAGATTTGAAAGTTTTATTTCCGGTGATGTTCAAGTGGGGCACATAATCCTGGGGGGATTATTGAATTCAGAAAGAGCTTAGACATGTACTACCCTGAAAAACAACGGGTATTTTTGTTGGGAGTTTTGCAGGATAAAGATTACATCAGTATGTTGAAGCTGCTATTGCGCCCGGATGATGCTTTAGTCATTACAATGCCTGATTCACCACGAGCTGAAGATCCGGGAATAGTAGCATTTCAAGCACATTGTAAAGAGATAATTGTTGAGCCTGACCGTAATGCAGCGTTACAAAAAGCATTGTCTTTAGCTGGTTCAGAAAAATTGTTATGTATCACCGGATCACTTTATCTTATTGGTAATATGCGCCGTTTATTGTTGGATTCAGGTGCGGAGAGGAAAAAATGAGATTGGCAAGTTGTTTTTCTGCTGAAAAACTAAAGACTTGGACATTTTATTCGTTGCTGGCAGAGACTTTTTTTGTAGCAATATTACCGGAATTGGCTCTGACAGCTTTACTGGCCGGCATTGTCCTTTTGCTTTTGCGCAGCAAGATAGACAGACAGTATTCTTTTCGCCGTACACAGTTTGATGTGATGATTGCAGTGTTTGCTGTTTTTTCAGTTATATCAATAACGGTTTCACCACAGCCGTTATTTAGTTTATATAATTTCATTTGCACAGGAGCAGTATATATTCTTTCATTTATATTAGCAGTTCAGACAATCGAAGATGAAAGGCAATTGAAGCTTTTAGCCAAGGCTTTGGCGGTTTCAGCTTTGTTTGTAGTGTTGTATGGATATTACCAATATTTTTTCGGTATTGATATCAGCAATATAAAATGGGTAGATGCAGAGGCTTTTCCTGAACTGAAAAAACGTGTGTTTTCCACTTGGCAGAATCCAAATATTTTGGCCGGATATCTTGATGAAGCAATTTGTTTTGTGTTAGGTTTTTTCGTTTTTTCTGATACTCAAAAGCAGAAACTTTTATGCATATCAGGAACTGTGTTGCTGGCAATTTGTTTGGCGATGACTTATGCACGAGGAGCTTGTCTGGCAGTTGCGATTGTTATTGCCGGTTATGGAGCTGTGAAAGATCGGAGAGTTTTATTAGGGTGCATAATAATAGGAATGATAATTATTGCGGCCAATCCGGCATTAGCAGAACGATTGATGTCTGTATTTACTAAAATGGATACCTCTTCAGAGATGAGACTTGCTCTTTGGGAAAGCAGTTTGGCTATGATCGAGGAACATTCTATGTTTGGGATTGGCTGGGGAGCATATTGGCTCGTTTATCATTCGTATGATTTCTATATTAATGATCCTTCGGTTTTGATCGTTCATGCGCATAATATTTATTTGAATTATGCGGTTGAAATTGGTTTGATCGGTGCTTTGGGATATTTCCTTTTCTTTTTTGGCAGTATGTATCATATGTTGAAGAAGAGAGAAAATGCCGGGTCGAATTTTATGAAAAGTTTGCGCCTGGGGATTGGATTGGCGATATTGACAGTTGCGGTTGGGGGTATTACGGACGATGTGCTGTTCAATATACCGACTTCAATGTTATTTTGGTTGTTATGCGGAATAGCTGCCAGGGCTGATGAATTATAATGCCTTGAATCAGAAAAATACTTCGCATTTTCTTGAATTAAGGTATTATAATTAAATATGGTAGGAAATTGTGGACTGCAGAATGGGTTGACCATAGACTGCAGTCCTATATTTATTTATAGTAGTTATCGTGACTGACGATAACATATATATAATTTTAAAATAAATGAAATTTATCAATAATTTTTTGAAACAGACAAAAAACAAAGTGGAAAGCTTGCTTATTCTCTTGACTGTAAAATCCTAAAGTGGTATTCTATTTATGTAATTAAGTGAGACACTATATTGACAGACTACTACTGCAGGCGAGTCATCAATGACATGCGGGTATTCGTTGAGACATGCCGACAAGTTCTGTCAGAATAAGAT
>CALCTX010000161.1 GCA_937907035.1 uncultured Selenomonadales bacterium | reverse complement strand
CTATGACGGGCATAATTTTATTAAGGATAATCAGAATGTTATTCTGGTAACTATAAATTATCGTCTTGGGCCGTATGGCTTTTTGCATCTTTCTCATCTTGAAGGCGGCGAGGAGTATCCTGATGCCCAGAATCTCGGGCTACTTGACCAGCGCATGGCACTTCGCTGGGTAAAGGAGAATATTGATGCTTTTGGCGGTGATGCTGATAATATTACTATTTTTGGCGAGTCGGCAGGCGGGGCGAGTGCTATGCTTCATGCTATCAGCAAGGAATCACAGAAATATTTCAAACGGGCAATTTCTGCCAGCGGACCGCTTTCTTTTACAAACAGTATTGAACAGATGATAGAGTTTACTGATAAGCTGATGAGCGATGCCGGTTGCAAAACGATTGCAGATTTGCAGAATGCTGATCCGCGGACGTTGGTAACTCTTTATTCGTATAATTCATTGGCAATCTTTCCGGAGCGTGACGGACGGACTGTACCTTTGAATCCGTATAAGGCATTGGAAGATGGTGCAGCGAAAGATATTGACCTTATGCTTGGTTGTACCAGTAATGAAACATATACGTTTGTTTGTGGGTTTGGCGGCGAGAAGAATTTTGGCCTCGGTTATGGCCCACGGGTTAAGAGATTGCTTGATGGCTGTACTTCTGAAGAGAGTAAAATGGCTTATGAATATCTGAATAAAATTAATGGCACTTTGGGTATAAAGATGAATGAATTCAGCAACCAGGTAATGTTTTACGGGCCATTCAAACGGATGATAAATGCTCAGGCTAAAGCCGGCGGCAAAATGCTGGCGTATTATTGGACTGCACCTTCGTTACAGCTCGGACAGCCTGTTGCCGGTCATGGCGCTGATGTGCCGATAGTATTAAATAATGCTGTATCGCTTGGGATTGAGCCGGAGCGTACCCGTTTTGACCATGCTGTTCAGTGTCTGTGGATCAATTTTGCTTCCCGCGGCAATCCGTCACTTGTTGCGGATGATACACTTGACGGTAATACCTATTTGTTATGGGAACCTTTTACGGCAAAGAATAAATTTATCATGGGTATAGACAGAACCGGATTTATTAACCAATATGACGAAGTAGTCAGGAAAACTGAGGATTCGCTGTTAAGCCTGACCAATTATTATATGTTCTGATATTCGCCGGCAGTCCTTTGACGATAAAGGATTGCCGGCTGTTTTATTTAATTGATATTTGTATTGTTTGGTAGTTATCAGCAGGAAAAATCTTCTCAAATTTGTCAAAATGTAATTTTTAATGCACTTTTAATTGTATTTCGTGTTAAAACGCTTTATTCTGTTGTGATATATGATATAATGTACTTAGGAGAGGTGTAAATATAATTAAGAAAGAAGGATTCTATTTTGAATAAAAAAATCATTGCTGCCGCTTTGAATATTATGATACTGGCCGGTGTTACAACTGTAACACCAATAGTATCAGCAGCCCCGCCTGATGCAGGAGCTGATCTCAATCAGGTACGGGAACAGATAGAAAGGGAACGTATTGCCCAGCAGATTGCCGAAGACAGAGAAAAAGCAAAAAACAAAGTAGAAAATGAATCCGGTAAAAAAGATCAGTCAGCTCAGACTGATATTACTTTTGAACTGAACAAGATTGAAGTCGATGCCTCGGAAATTCTTACAGCCGATGAAATTGACAATATTACAAAAGAATACATCGGCAAGAAAGTTTCGATAAATGATCTCTATGATGTTGTCAAGAAGATCAACGAATTGTATGAGAAGAAAGGCTATATAACATGCCGGGCTTATCTGCCATCACAGAAAATCGAAGACGGGATTGTCAAAATCGCTGTAATTGAAGGCAAGACGGATAATGTAGAGCTTGTCAACAACAAGGATACCAAAAGTAAATATATTCTCAATCGTATTCCTCTGGAAAAGGGGAAGCCGGCTGATATCAACAAACTGAATAAGGACCTGTTGCGCTTCAATGCAACCAATGATGTACAGTTGCGCATTGTTATGAAAGCCGGAACCAAGGAAGGTACGACCGATTATGTTATTGAGGCTTATGAGCCGAAAAAACACAATTTTGTACTGTTTGCTGATAATGCCGGAAACTACAGCAGTGGCGAAGTAAGAGGAGGTTTATTTTACAACCTTCGGAGTTTGAGCGGTGTACGTGATAACCTTGGTATCGGATATGTATTCAGCCAGGGAACACAGGCGGTCAGCACCAGCTACAGCCGCAACATCGGTCGCAGCGGTACCCGGCTGGACATTGCTTATAGTACAAACGCTGTCAAGTCGGTAAAAAATACTGATATCTACAAGACCAAAGGACATGCTAATTCATATACTATCGGTTTTACACAGCCGTTAGAGATTTCCGATAAAGGCCGTTCTGAACTCAGTCTTGAATACGGTCATCAAGATTCTAAAACAGATTATATAGTTGATCCGCTCCGGTTCAATCTGGTTGCTGATAAGACAGACGATCTTACGCTTGGATTTACTGTAACCGATTACGGAAAATCTCATGTTTTCTATCAAAAACACCGATTGGTAACTGGTCACAGCAAAAGTACGCCAACCGCTTGGCCACATACCTCGCAAAATTTCTTTTTCTACAAACTGAACAGTATTTATCTTTCTTTTTAATGTAATTAAGTTCACATCTAGGACATCTGATATATTGTTCGTTTTTCATAAATAACCTCTTTGAACGGCCGGAATGTATATGGCCGTTTTTTCTATTATACAATGAAGCAGAGGAGCTTTGCAATAAAATATTTGTAAAACAATTGACACGGACCAAAGAATATGATTTAATATACCGGGTCGCAAAGTTTAGTAAATCTAAACTGGTGACAATGACTGAAAGTTTAGCAATCCTAAACCTCCAGGGGCTGGAAAAGGGAAGTATGAACAAATGGATATCGGTGAAAAACTGAAGCAATTAAGGCTGCAGAGGAATCTGACTCAGGAAGAAATGGCAGACCGGTGCGAACTGAGCAAGGGGTTCATTTCCCAAGTGGAAAGAAACCTTGCTTCTCCGAGCATTGCGACGCTTACGGATATGCTGGAATGCCTGGGTTCATCTCTGAAGGAATTCTTTGCGGATGAACGGGATGAAAAGACGGTTTTTTCTCCTGCAGACATGTTTATCAAATCAGATGATGAAAACCTGCGCGGGAGGATC
>CALCTX010000160.1 GCA_937907035.1 uncultured Selenomonadales bacterium | reverse complement strand
ACTATTCCTGATTTAGGCCCTATTTTAGCTAATAATATTGTTTCATTTTTCAATGACAATGATAATATTGAATTAATAAATGATTTAAAAAGTATTGGAATGAATATGTTTTATTTGGGAAATAAAATTACTATTAATGAACAATTGTTAGATAAAAGAATTGTTGTTACTGGGACTCTAAAAAATTATACAAGAGATGAAATTCAAGAATTAATTGAACAAAATGGGGGATTATGGTCTTCTTCTGTTACAAAAAAAACTTTTGCTGTAATAGTTGGGGATAATCCTGGCTCAAAATATGATAAAGCAAAGGAATTAGGAATTAATATTTGGACTGAGGAAGATTTTGAAAAAATTATTAATTCTTAGTTTTTTTGGTTTATAAATGTAAATTGAATAATATATTAATATATTGTATAATTGTGATGCGAGGTGCATATGAAAAATATTAAAATTTTTTCTTGACCGTATGACCGCTATACGGTTTACAGTATAAATGACTTCTTCTTCTAACACTCCTTAATCCCATAGGGAGCGTTTTACGGAGATTTTCTCCAAAAGGCAAAAAAGCTCAAGGAATCCCTTGAGCTTTTTTGCCGTATTGATGTCGTTATTTGTCGGGCGGGTTGACTTTGATAGTCAGCTGAGTTATAAATTCTTTGCTGTTTTCCGTCTGCCAGTGATTTTTGAGCGGCAGAATATAAATATCGCCGACTGGTTGCAAATTATTGCATTGCAGATAGTTGTTGAGGCGGGTACGGATATTACGGCAGTTGGCAAAGTAGCTGCCGGAAAAGTTGATCAGTACATACAGTCCGGCTGGCCGTTCGGCTTGTGCCGGAAGTTGACAATTCGGCGGCAACGGGGTGAAATATTGGGTCGAATGATAAGGAGAATCTTTGACGAAAAAGTTTTCCTGACTGACGATCCAGCCGGTTGGTGCCGAACGGAAGGCGTTTTGGGGAAATATCCGTTGATTATGCTTGGCAAATTCCGGCAGATGGCTTTGGGAACTGTTTTCGTCAAATGGCGGGCTGGTCACGATCGGCAGCGTTGGCAACTGTAAGGTTTGAAAACAGTCACAGATCAGCTGAGCCTGTTGCTCAACAGAATTCAGGAAGTTGTCAATACTGTCGATGGCATTGCTTAATTCGGCAATTTTTTCGCGATAGTGTTGCTTTGTGTCATTAAGGATGTCAACTATCTTTTCCGTATCACGGTTAAAGACGAAATCTTTGATAGCAGAAGTTTTGACATCAAGCTTACGCAGATTGAGAATAATTTCCAATACCAGAAATTCATTTACCGAATAGTAGCGGTACCCCTTTTCGTTGACAAAAGCCGGTTCGATTATTCCATTGGTCGCATAGTAGATCAGCGTTTGCTTGGGAATATTATATAGTGCGGCTAATTCGCCAATCGTGAGATAATTGTT
>CALCTX010000159.1 GCA_937907035.1 uncultured Selenomonadales bacterium | reverse complement strand
TAACCAAACAAATAAAATATCTTAACAGCATCCGGAAATCTATCGGTTTCCGCAAACAATCATTCATTCCATTCTCATAAACAATAGCTGCTGCTTCCGGAAAAGAACTGTCTGTCATTGCCAAAATCGGTATAGTCGTGGCTTTTACCTGAGATGATTCCCTGATCCGTTTAGCCACCTCAGCTGCCGTCATATCAGCAAATTGAAAATCCGTTATTATACAATTATAAGTATTTCCCGGCAACGTCAAAAATTTTCCAATAACTTCGCCACCATTAACAGCCGTATCGGTCTTTATATGAAATCTTTCAAAAACAGCTACCATTATCTCCCGTTCGACTTGATTCTCTACTCCCACCAATACGCGTAATTTACTAAGATCATAACATTCCGGCGTATCCAATTTATTTATCTTTTTTGTTGTATCATTAACATAGGCATGCCGATAAAGAGGTATCGCTACTGTAAAAGTAATGTCTTGCTTTTCACGAACCTGTACAGTTAACGACCCATGCATTATTCCCAACATTTTCTTGGCTAATTCCAGCAAATGAGCCGCATCTTCACCAGCCGTGATCGGTGAAGCGATAACCAGCGCATCGACAGCATCTTTACGTACCGTATCGCCGCTTGCCCGCAAAACCAATCGCAAAAAAGTATAGTCAGCAGCAAAATCCGATAACTGCTCCACCCGAAATGTGACAATCCGATTTTGCGGTATCACAACTGCCGACAATTCAAACAATGCCATCATAACTCTTTTTAAACTGGCAGCATCACCGACAACTGAATTGTCCAATATCTCGCCAAATTCGGATTTGAATTGGAAATTTTGGCTTCGTGCCCGTTGCAAAAAATAATCATACAGTTCACTCGTCCAATCAGACAAAAGAAAATCTTCATGTGCCACCTTAAATGAACCATATTCCAATGCTCTTATTGTTTTGTAGTCAAAAATTTTACTTTCATAATCAATCACTGTACTCACTCCCGCTTTATTTGGAATGAAACTATATATTTATTTTAATTCGACAAAGAAAACTTATTCCCTTCTTCTCATTTATCTATTATAATAATATACAAAAGAAAATATCAATTCGCCCGGCAGGAAAAATTCCCGTTGTGTCGAATTTTCGATTCCAGAGAGTCTGTCTTTGGAATTCTTGCTGAATAGTGGTGTTAGATGTGTTTTTTTTCATAATCACAGTCTTGATGATTATGGCTATTTCTATTTGGGGTATCAAACGGCTGGCACGGAGGCTTGATGTTAAACTCGAGTTGCGCGCCATTTTGTTGTGTGCGCTTACAGCTTTGGTCATTAATTTTTCCGCAATATCCGTTTCATCATTTTTAACGGCACGTCATTATCTTCTCCTGACTGTCTTGATCTTAACCGGTTCAGCAATTGTAACCATTTACAATGCCAAACTGACCAAGAGAAGAGCTTTGGCTGACACCGATCTTCTTTGGGCACGTATTCATGCGGATTTAGAATTTACTCCTTTGAAAAATCCGTCTGTTGAGCCAAGTTTTTCCACTGAATTAGCCAAAGCGACCGACACTCAGGAAAATCTTTCACTCGCCGCAGAAGCCGGTCTGTCATCAACAACTGACAATTCAATACCTTCATATGACAATGATACACTTTCTGAAACGATTCCTGCTAAATCGGCAATGGAAGAAAATGTCTATAATTCAGTTGAAGAATTCCTGACAGATAAACCTGCACCGGCTTTTGAAGCTGTTGTTCCGGCTGACGAACCTGCTGTTCCAACAACTACGGAACCGGAAAATACATTATTCGATGAAATAAGCAGCCGCTTTGAAGCCGAGTTGGAAGCACGGCATGATGCAATCCTTGCTCAGCAAGAGGCCGTTGCCATTGCTGATCCGTTTATTGGTATCACATCGGCAGATACAACAGATTCACAAAATATTGATATACCAGATATATTTGAACAACATGTTGCTGTCAGCACAGATACAGAAGAAAAAATCGAAACTGCTGAAGATAAGTCTGAGCCAAGCAATGTTATTGAAGAGCCGCCATTTGACAGTGAAACTGTGGCTGCCTTCAAAACTCTCGATGAATTCCTCGATTATGCTGACGAACAAAAGAATCTTCATTATACACAAAATGCTATTTATACTTATGAACAAGCTCTTATCAGATATTCCGATGACGATTATGCACCATTTATTGTTATTGATATGGCCAATATCTGTAAAGCCGCCGGTCAATATCGGAAAGCAATCGCTATTTATCAGCTTGCTTTTACCTTGAGAACCGTCAGGGGCAGTGACGCGATCCGCGAAGATTTCCATAAAACTCTCGCTTATCTCGAAACTGTTGAATATATATTATCTCAACACAATGCACCCGAATTGCCGTTCAAAGAAATTCCCGCTGATCTTCTTGCTGAGATTGAGCAGGAATTTGCCCAACGACAAAAAGAAAAAATCGTATCTTGATCACAGGAGGAATTATCCATGATGAAAAAAAGTGAAGAAATTATCGGTCTCCCAATTATCAGCATTACTGAGGGTCGCGAGCTCGGCATGAGCAAATCACTCCTCATTGATGCAAAAAATGGCAGTGTTGCTGCTGTTATAATTGAGGACGAAGATTGGTATCGCGGCGTCAAGCTCTTACCGTATTCTTCGGTTATTGCTATTGGTGAGGATGCCATTACGATTACCGGCAGTGAAAACATCCTTACGCTTGAGGATGCCAGTGACTATGAGGCAATGATGGATGCCAACATTCGGATCATCGGAACAAAAGCGATCACCAAAACCGGTACTATACAAGGTACTATTGCAGAAATTTTTGTTGGTGAAAACGGTGTGATCGAAAAATGTACTATTGAAAATCCTAATGGTGATGAAGAAGATATCGATGCCAGCCAAATCTCAATTTTCGGTAAGCAGGTAACGGTTATTGATCAACAGGTTGAGGAAAAAAAAACTGAACCTGTAAAGAAAAAAGAACCGAAAGCTTCCTCAAAAAAGACAGAAGCAAAAAAAGTTGTAATTGTTGCTCCAGAGCCGGAGCCTGAACCGGAGCCGATTCCAGAACCTGAGCCTGTTCCGGAACCAGAGCCTGAACCAGAACCGGTTCCAGAGCCTGAACCAATTCCGGAGCCAGAACCTGAACCGACTCCTGCGCCGGAAGAAGCAAAAGTGTCCGCAGCTGACAAAGCAACTGAAGAGCGGCATCGTCGCTTCTTGTTAGGTAAAAAAGCAACTCGCAAGATTACTACCGACAGCGGAGTAGTCATTGTTGAAGCAGGTGCTGATGTTACCGAGGAAGTCTTGCAAAAAGCCAAGCTTGCCAATAAATTTATCGAATTATCTATGAACATCCAATAATCAACTATAAAACGGAGTACCCCTTTGGGTGCTCCGTTTTCTAATGAGGCGCATCTCTGATGAAAATTACGCATCCGCTCGTTGTCTTTTCCTTTGCCGGGCTGCTTACGTTATCAACAGTCAGTGCCGCGGCATTAAGTGCATTTCAAAACTTTCAGCAAACAGACCGGATCGCCAGAGGGATCAACGCTGGTGGTACTGATCTAAGCGGGCTCTCTAAAACTGAAGCCATTGAAACAATAAAACGGACTGCCAAAAATAAATTGAATAAAAATGCAGTCCTTCTCAGTTATCAAAAACAAGCCTGGTCTATCGCGCCAAACGAAATCGACCTGCAGGTTTATCCCGAAAAAACAGTAGATGATGCCATCGCAATCTGTCGCAGCGGAAACTTGCAGCAAGATCTGACTGATGCTTTTAATTGCCTCGTTCAGAAAAAATCTGAATGGTCTCATCCAAGAACGCCGTCGCCCAACCGAAAAGGATGGTCAGCGCGCGCCCCGTGTGGGTCGAACCGCGAAAAACGAGAAGTAAGAGAAGCGCGCACTCCGCGCCGAGAACGCCGTATTCCGTGAAATGTG
>CALCTX010000158.1 GCA_937907035.1 uncultured Selenomonadales bacterium | reverse complement strand
GGGTATAATCGTTTTTCCTTGTTGGGCGAGACCCGTGACGACGCAGCGGGAGAAGCTTTCGACAAAGTGGCACGGGTTATGGGGTTGCCGTATCCCGGCGGCCCTCAGATCGACCGCCTGGCAAAAGACGGTGATCCGCTGGCGATTGATTTTCCGCGGGCACTCAGTCAAAAAGACAACTATGATTTCAGCTTCAGCGGTTTGAAATCTGCGGTGTTGAATTACCTGAATACGATGAAGCTGAAAGGACAGGAGGTCAATAAAGCTGATGTCGCTGCTTCTTTCCAGACGGCTGTAATAGAGGTTTTGGTTTATAAAACGCTGGCGGCATTAGAGCAGACCGGACTGAAAAAATTGGTACTGGCAGGTGGCGTGGCGGCCAACAGTGCTCTGGAAACACGTTTGCGGCAGGTGGCGGCTGAACAAGGAATTGAGTTTTATTATCCGAGTCCGGTACTTTGTACCGACAATGCGGCCATGATCGGTTGCCGGGGCTATTATCAGAGTTTGGTCAATGACTGGGCAAGCCCGTATCTGAATGCCGTACCGGGGCTGCAATTAAAAGACGTAGAATGACAATGCGTAATTCGGAATGCGTAATGAGGAATTCGTAAGAGGAGAAAAATGCCTTGCATTTTTATGATTCAAGGCGTTATAATAATAACAGAAAGAGAGACACTGATGGCCAGAGTCAGTTCTCCCAGTAATTCGGAAGCCGGCTTTAGCAGAGCCGGCTTCACGCATTTCTATAGTAAAATTACTTAGCTGCTATGATTATGGTTGCTACTAAAATACCAAAGGAAACCAT
The DNA here is from genome assembly GCA_937907035.1 of uncultured Selenomonadales bacterium. Next base: position 998 of record CALCTX010000158.1, on the reverse strand, counting down.
TAAGGTCAGAACTTCAAATATTTTCATAGCACCACCTCCTAAACGGAGGAACCGACTCATCAATGTCTCTCTAAAAAAATAATAGCACGTATATTCTCAAATATCAATGCCAAAATTACAATCAAAAATCGTTTGCTATTTATGAATACTTTAAGTATAGGGAACGGATGGGATTCGTCCGTAGTAGTTCGAGAATTTGGAGGCGTATTATGGACCGGATAGCTGAACTTACTGAGGTTTTAAAAACCAGCCGGCGAATTGTTTTTTTCGGCGGAGCAGGGATGTCTACGGAATCGGGTATACCGGACTTTCGCAGTGCCGATGGCCTGTGGAACGAAAAATTGCACTGCCAGCTTCGGCCGGAACAGCTGGTCTCACATACTATGTTTGAGCGGCTGACGGAGGATTTTTTTGCTTTTTATAAGGATAAACTGGTTTATCCGGATGTGAAGCCCAATCCCGGACATTATGCATTGGCTGAACTGGAACGAATGGGCAAGCTGTCGGCGATCGTTACGCAGAATATCGACGGACTTCATCAGGCAGCCGGTTCAAAGACAGTTTATGAATTGCACGGCTCGGTCAAGCGCAATTATTGTCAGGAGTGCGGAGCATTTTATGATGAACAGTATATTTTGCAGGCAACCGGCGTACCGCACTGCGAAAAGTGTGGCGGAATCGTGAAACCCGATGTGGTGCTCTATGAGGAACCGCTCGATTCCGAGGTCATGCAGGATGCGATTGACGCGATCGAGCTGGCGGACACGCTTATCATCGGCGGGACATCATTGGTCGTTTATCCGGCGGCAGGATTTATCAATTATTTCCGCGGGAAAAATCTGGTCGTGATCAATTTGACGGTGACCAAGGCGGATGAGAAGGCGACGCTGGCGATACATGAGAGAATTGGTGAGGTGTTGAGTCTTGCCGTTTCTAAGCTATAATATACGGTGAGGTGATAAGATTATTTTGGACACATAGGGAGTTTCATTAGTGGA
>CALCTX010000157.1 GCA_937907035.1 uncultured Selenomonadales bacterium | reverse complement strand
AATGATAACTTCTTCTCATATCCAATAGAAAAACATATAGAAGGAGAAGAAGTCAATTATGGGAAGACAATTTAACAGGAAAAAGCTTGCTTGCCAGCTGATAATGGGATTGACGCTGGGAAGCAGTTGTTTGATTGCACAGGCTGCTGCGGCTGACAGTGAGCCGATTGAGGAATATTCGCTTGACGATATTGTCGTAACGGCTGCGCGGGAGCATGATAAACAGATGGAGACACCGGCCCGGACGGAGACGGTGTCAGCGCAGGATATCGAGGATAATCACTATTCTGACATTGGTGAAGCCCTGAGTAATGTCAGCGGTGTTTCGGTTGAGCAGACCGGCGACAGTGAAACGATTTCGATAAACGGCGATGAACGTATCGTTATTCTGGTCGATGGTGTCCGGATGAATAACAGTCAGGGAACAGGCTTGGGGAAGAGTACTGTTTCAACAAAGATGATACCGTCTTTGAAAGCGATAGAAAAAATCGAGGTTATCCGCGGAGCCGGTTCAGCGATGTATGGCTCGGACGCGGTCGGCGGTGTTATCAATATAGTCACCAAGGACGTTACGCAGAATAAGGGGAACATTGATTTCAGTACCGGTTCCTGGGGGACTTACAATTATGAAGGTTCCTTTGAGGGCAAGGATAATGATCTTTCCTGGCTTGTGACTGGGGATATAAAGAAGCAGAATCATGTCCGGTATAAGATGAACGGCTATACCCGTTCCGCACCGCACAGTGATACCGATAACAATGATTTTTCCGTCAATCTGAAGAACAAGTTCGATAAATCGAGTTCGCTGGCTATAAATTATACGCATAAAACGATACATCAGGGCTTGTACTATAATGCGGTCAATTTTGGTGACGATGCGTCAGATGGCGATTGGACAGAGATAAATAATGATCTGTCGCTTCAGTATAATTTTAAGCAGGATCAGAATACTCCTGGATACTTGCGGGTGTATAACAATGCCCGCTCGACTCATTATGATTCTCAAAATGTATGGAATAAGTCAAAGACGCAGATGAGAGATTTTGGTGTCGATTATCAAAACGGCTGGACTTTTGGGGATAATACGCTTATTGCCGGAGCGGAATGGCGTCAGAGCAAAATGTCATCGTATCCGGAAACCGGTGGCGGTTATGATGGGAAAACGCTGCGGTCGTTTGCCGTATATCTGCAGGATACCTGGCAGTTTGCCAAGAAGTGGAGTTTTGTGCCGGGATTGCGGGTAGAGCATCATAATTCGTTCGGTACACATTGGACACCGAAAGCGGCTTTGAATTATAACGCTGATGACAAGACACAGGTATTCGCATCTTGGGGCAGAGTGTTCCGGGCACCGACGGCTTATGATATGTATTCGGATTTTCCGGGCATGGGTACAGGAAATCCTGATCTGAAGCCGGAAAGCGGTCATACTGAAACATTCGGTATTACGCATAAGTTTGATAAGGACAGCACCTTGAGTTTTACGTTGTTCAATACAGTGTTGAATGATGCGATTATTTGGGGATTTGATGGATATAACTATACTTCAGCCAATGCCGCAAACACGAAAAAACGTGGTTTTGATATCAGCTACAGTCAAAAGCTGAGCAAGATCTGGAGTTTTGATGTCGGTTATTCATATTTGCATCAGGAGGCGGAATCCGGTAACAGTGCCTATCGCGATCTGAGCGACGGGATTCCGGGAAATAAGCAGCCGAATGTTTACCGGCTGGGACTGAAATATCATCAGGGACCGTGGAAATCTAATCTTTATGTGAAGAATATCAGCGGTTTGGATACTTCTTATTATCTCAGACGTAATTATACGGTTATTGATTGGAATCTGAGTTATGATTTCAGCAAGCAGGGGACAATTTATCTTAAGATAAATAACCTTACGAATCAGGAATATTCTAGCTACATGACAGTAGATCATTTGATCCGTCCGGCAAATGGCAGGTCATTTATGATCGGTGTCAATTATTCGTTCTGATCTTAAGTTGCATCGCAGAATACCCCGCTTGGTATGATACTGTTTCGTAATTCCCGTCAGGGGATTTTGAATATATTTTTAGAACTATTTTTTAGGAGGACTATCATGGATTTTATTACTGCGGGTTTTTCATATTTTCAAAAGGGTGGCATGGTAATGTACTTTCTGCTCTTGTGTTCGCTGTTTGCAGTGGCGATCGGAGTTGAGCGGTACAACTGCCTTAAGAAGATGGATGCCGGCCGGCAGTTCGGGCGGAAGTTTTACGATGCAATGACGAAATCGGATATCAAGCAGGCATGGGAGATGTCTGACAAGCTAAGCGAGGCGATATTGCCACGGTTGATATATGGCGGACTGAAGCTTATTGCAACTAATGATCCGCATTATCAGTCGTATATTGAGGTGCATTCGACAATCGCTATTTCGCAGATGCGCAAGCGGTTATATTTCTTGAATGTTATTGTTACGATGGCTCCGCTGCTTGGCCTTTTAGGTACTATCGTCGGTATGATCGGAGCGTTTAATGTATTTGATATCGCAAACGGTCAGGCAATGGCGATTACCGGCGGTGTCGGTGAGGCTCTTATCGCAACGGCATTCGGACTTTGTGTGGCGATAATTGCGCTGGTTATCCATTCGTATTATACGCAGTGGATTGACAATATCATCAATGATATGGAGCTTTGTTTTGCACTGCTTGATGAGCAGAAGAAGCTGATCGTGGAAGCAGGTGTGCAGAAATGAGATTGCGGGACAGACGCAGCTTCTCCAAACCGGAAGTTATGATCATCCCGATGATCGATATCATGTTTTTTTTGTTGGTATTTTTCATGTTGAGTACGTTGTACATGGTAAACTGCAAGACGGTTGATGTCGATTTGCCTAAGGCCAGTACAGCTGAAACACAGACGCATGTTACTTACATGGTATCGCTGAAGAAGGATAATACACTTTGGTTGGAGGATAAACAGATCGATGAAAAAACCTTACTTGTTACTGCCGGGGAAGAGGCAAAACGCAATCCACGGTTTGCGGTAGTAGTAAGGGCCGATAAACAGCTCGATTATGGCCGGGTAATGCTGTTGCTTGACAAGTTCCGGGCGGTCGGAGTGACCAGATTCGGTTTGGCCGCTGATGCCGGAGGTAATTGATCATGAGTGAATCAAAGAGCGAGCTGCGGGCATTTTTGGTGTCAGCAGGGATTCACCTGTTGGTGTTTTTATTGTTCGCGCTCTCCGGTAATTTTGTTGTCAGCAAGACTAAAAAACCGGTCGAAAAGCCTTTTGATGTGGTTATTTATGATGCTGATGCAGGCCTTGTCAAAGCACCGGTGTCAGATTTTGCTCCGGTTATTGGTGACGGCAGCGAAGGTGGCGGCGGTGGCGGTGGCGGAAAGGCGGCTCCGCTTGATCCGCCTGATGTTCCTAAAGATGCCGGCGATCAGGTGAGCTTGCCGGATAAAACGAAGCCGTTAGTCGAAGATACATCGCCATATAAGAAATCTGATGTCAATCCGGCTTATAACCCACCGGAAGATGTCAACCGCGAAGAGGGCGGCACAGGATATGGCGGTTCGGGAACCGGTATAGGAGGCGGACACGGCAGTGGTATTGGTACAGGTACCGGCTCCGGTATCGGACCGGGCGAAGGCTCCGGTTCCGGCGGCGGTTCAGGTTCCGGTCATGGCAGCGGGACAGGTTCGGGAACCGGTGTGAGACCAAAGGTTCCGCCACGCCTCGTTTCAGCGGTATCTCCGGTTTATCCGGAGACTTTGCGCCGGAAGAGCATTGAGGGTTCGGTACGGGTAAGGATAATCGTTGCTGCTGACGGCAGTGTTGAGAGTGTGTCGGTTGCCGAGTCGTCAGGTTATGATGAGATGGATGATGCGGCAGAAAGTGCAGCTTATAATTATCAATTTTCGCCGGCGGAGGATGCCGAAGGCAATCCGGTGAGATGTGCGATCTCAACAAATGTAATTTTCCAATTGAATTGATTTGATGGGGGCTGTCGCATTAAGCTGATATTCTTCTCGTCATTCCGGGCTCCGACCCGGAATCCC
>CALCTX010000156.1 GCA_937907035.1 uncultured Selenomonadales bacterium | reverse complement strand
TCAGTGAATCCGTTGAGAATGCTGAGTATCCGTTTGTTGAAGAATATAAACAGGCGGGGGACAGCAGCGCAGATGATGATAAGGGTACAGTGTTCAATGGAGATTCTATTGATATTGTTCCCCTCGTCCGTGATACAATTCTGGCGGCACAGCCAATTCGTAATTTGTGCCGGCCTGATTGCTTAGGTCTTTGCTTGAAATGCGGTGCAGATCTCAATAAGGGTGATTGCGGGTGTGATCGCCGGGTTGTTGATCCAAGACTGGCTGCATTACAGGACTTCATAAGTAAATAACAAACAGGTTTATTAATCGGGTTTTTAAGGAGGTGTACCCCGAATGGCAGCACCAAAGCGTAAGATGTCTAAGGCTCGTCGTGATTCGCGCCGCGCAAATTGGAAACTCACTGCTCCGGCGTTTGTTTCCTGTCCGCAGTGCCATGAGCCGATGCTCCCGCATCATGTTTGCACGGAGTGTGGATACTATGGCGGTAAGGCAGTTATTTCTCAGGATGAGTGATCATTTATGAAGATGAAAGCAGGATTTTCCTGCTTTCTTTTTTTTCGTAAAAAACTTGCTATTTTTTTTATGACTCTGTATAATAATTTTTGCAAACAGGTTTTAGTACTTGGTGTTAAAAGTTGGTGGTTAGAAAATGCCAGGAACAAAAAAGAAAATAAGGCAAGAGTTGCTTACTGAGCAGTTGAATGAAAAGCCATTCCTGACGGATGAGGAGTTAGCAAGACTCTTACAGGTCAGCATTCAGACCGTCAGACTTGACCGGATGGAACTTGGAATTCCGGAATTACGGGAACGAGTGCGAAAAATGGCTGTCAGCGCGCAGAAAAAAATCAAAACGGTTGCCAGTGATGAGATTATTGGGGAACTGATCGATCTTGAACTCGGTAAATCGGGGATTTCACTGTTGCATATAACTGACGATATGGTTTTTGAAAAAAATAAGGTTGCCCGGGGACATTATATTTATTCGCAGGCCAGTTCTTTGGCATTGGCGTTGATAGATGCCCCGATGGCTTTGACCGGTGTAGCCAATATAAAGTACAAAATGCCAGTACATGTTGGTGACAAACTGGTCGCTAAGGCTGAAATAGTTAAGCAACGTGGTAATAAGTATTTTGTTTGGGTAAAAACGCGAAACGGTATGGAAGAAGTTTTTCGCGCAAAATTCATTGTTGTTTCTTGGGACAATAATTGAGGAGGATTCAATCAGAATGAAAATTGCGGTTGATGCTATGGGTGGAGATTTTGCTCCCGAAAAGATTGTCCTCGGTGCGGTTGAAGCGGCCCGTGAATTTGATTGTGATATTTGTCTTGTTGGCGATGAAGTAAAGATCAAGGAAGTTCTTAAGAAAGTAAAGAATTGGGAAAGCTTGCGATTGTCTATTCATCACACAACAGAAGTTATAGAAATGGAAGAACATCCGGTTGAGGCTGTGCGTAAAAAGAAAGATTCGTCAGTTGTAGTTGCTACCCGGTTGGTTAAAACCGGTGAATGTGATGCGGTTATTTCAGCTGGAAGTACCGGTGCGGCGGTAGCAGCAGCTCAAACGATATTGGGACGTATAAAGGGTATAAAAAGACCGGCTATTGCAACGCCAATACCGACACGTACCGGAAAACCGACACTGTTGCTTGATTCCGGAGCTAATGTTGACAGCAAGCCACAGCATTTAGTACAGGCAGCACTTATGGGAGCGATTTATTCAGAATATGTATATGGAAATAAAAATCCCCGGGTCGGGTTGCTTAACATTGGCGAAGAAGAGACTAAAGGCAATGAACAGGCTCTGCAAACATATCCGCTTTTAAAGGAGCATGAAGGAATTAATTTCGTTGGAAATGCTGAAGGCCGGGATATTCCAAAAGGCGGTTTCGATGTCGTTGTCTGTGATGGTTTTGTAGGCAATGTGGTATTAAAGTTTGCTGAAGGCTTAGCCAAGACGATCATGACGATCATTGTCGGGGCTATAAAAGATGGAGGCCTTTTAGCAAAATTGGGCGCGGCGTTTTTGATGCCGACTTTAAAAAAATTACAAAAGAAACTTGATGTGTCTGAATACGGTGGGGCACCGTTATTGGGAGTAAATGGCGGATGTATTATCAGTCATGGTTCATCCAATGCAAAGGCGATAAAAAACGCAATACGTGTTGCTAATGAATTCTGCAAGAACGATGTTCTTGAGCATATAAAAGAGACTATAACAAAGGAGGAGATGAAACAAGGTGTTTCCGAAGAAAATTAACGCCGGTATTTTGGGAACTGGATTTTATGTGCCGGAAAAAATTCTGACGAACTTTGATTTGGAAAAATTTGTTGATACAAATGATGAATGGATAACAACAAGAACAGGTATAAAGGAAAGAAGAATTGTTGATGATAATATTGCTACTTCAGACCTTGCCACAGAAGCTGCTTTAAATGCATTAAAGAATGCTAATGTTGATGCTTCTGAAATTCAACTTATTATTGTTGCTACCGTTACACCGGATTATAATTTACCCTCTGTTGCTTCTATGGTTCAATCAAATATCGGTGCAAAGAATGCAGCAACGTTTGACTTAAATGCAGGTTGTTCCGGTTGGGTTTATTCTCTGGCTGTTGTTAATTCTTTTATTAAAACCGGTATGTATGATAAAGCTCTTATAATCGGTGCCGAAGTATTAAGCACAATTACAAATTGGAAAGACAGAACCACTTGTGTATTATTTGGTGACGGTGCCGGTGCCGCTGTTGTTTCAAAAATTGATGAAGGCGGATTTTTTGATTTTGATTTGGGAACAGACGGACAAGTTGAACCTTTATATGTTCCGGGTTCTGGTTCAAAAAAACTTACAGCAGAACCTATTCCCGGATGTAATAATAAAATTTTTATGGTTGGAAAAGATGTATTTAAATTTGCCGTAAAAGTTCAAGCCAAGAGTATTTTATGCGTTTTAAATAAAATTGGTATGGATATAAATGATATTGATATATTTGTTCCTCATCAAGCAAATTACAGAATAATTGAATCTGCTTGCGAAAGATTAAAAATTCCTATTGAAAAATTTATGATTAATTTAGATAAATATGGAAATACATCAGGTGCTTCCATACCTCTTGCTTTAACCGAAGCTGTGGAACAAGGTAGAATTAAGAAAGGCGATTTAGTTTGTGTTTGCGGTTTTGGCGCAGGTTTGACTTGGGCAAGCGGAATTATGAAATGGGCTTATTAGATAAATATTCAGCATAGGTATATAATTATGAAAACTGCGTTTGTTTTTCCCGGACAAGGTTCTCAAACAATTGGAATGGGTAAAGATTTTTATGATAATACAGAAATAGGTAAAGAGTATTTTACAAAAGCAGATGAAATTTTACCATATAGTTT
>CALCTX010000155.1 GCA_937907035.1 uncultured Selenomonadales bacterium | reverse complement strand
AATGCGGCCGGCCGCCTGGCCTCAGCGAAAATCGGTGTTGATCTTTTGCTGACCAAAGATTATAAAATTGCCAATCAGTTAGCTGATGAATTAAATACGGCAAATAAGGAACGGCAAGCGATCGAGCAGGCGATAACTAAAGAGGTTGAAGCGGAGATTGCCAAGATCGATGTCAAGAAAAAGAATATCCTGGTCATCTGCGGCCATAACTGGCATATGGGAGTTATTGGTATTGTCGCTTCGAGATTGGTAGACCGGTATTATTTGCCGGCAGTGGTTATAAGTATAGATAATGGTGTGGCTAAAGGTTCCTGCCGCAGTATAAAGAATTTTTCTATATATGATGCATTGAAGCATTGCGAAGATTTGCTTACGACATTCGGCGGTCATCCGATGGCTGCCGGGCTTACATTGGCAGAAGCTGATATTCCAAAATTTATCGAACGGATAGAGAAGTATGCGGCAGATGTCATCAACGCAGATGATTTTTTGCCGGAGATTTCGGTTGAAGCTGAAATTGATCCGAATACGTTAAGCTTTTCATTTTTGGAAGAACTTAATCTTTTGGAACCGTTTGGCATGGGAAATCCCCGACCGCTTTTTGCCGGTTATCAGCTGACCGCTTGTATGGGGCGGGCAGTCGGGCGTGAAAACAATCATTTGTTTTTTGCTTTTTCGATGGAACGAAATGCTGTTAAGGCTATTGCCTGGAATAAGGCGCAGTATCTGGAGACTGTCAATTCGGTTCCGTTTGATGTGGTTTACGCTCCGGAGATCAATGAATGGCAGGGAAGGTCGAATATTCAGTGCAAGTTGCACGATCTGAGGATATTTGATGATGGTGAACCGATTGATCTTGACGGCTTGCGGAGAATGTACCGTTGTCTGAAAAACAATTGCGGTGAAGATGGTGTTTTGCCGCTCTCGGCTGAAGATGTTGCACTTAAGTGCTGTTTGCCTGTGAATAAGGTATTAACCGGCTGGCAAATATTTAAAGAGATCAAGTTGCTTTCAGATGATGGAACAGGTGATGTTTTATTTAATGTCCCGCCCGAAGGTGCCAAGCTTGATCTTAATGCTTCACCTACGTTTAAAGAATTGCAGGGATCGTGCTGAACAATTGATGTTTGATGTATGATAAAAGATATTAAGTAATATATTTTTACGGCGGAGTTGATGCTTATGAACAGCATGACAGCTGATGTTGTAACAATTGAATCAATTCTTGAAGAATTAAAATCGTTTCAGCCGGAAGGAAATGTCCGATTGGTTCGTGATGCTTATGAGCTTGCAAAATCGGCTCATGACGGGCAGAAAAGAGCTTCCGGTGAAGACTATATCATTCATCCGCTTCATGTGGCGAAGATAATGGCAGATATGCAGCTTGATGTTGAAGCCGTTGCGGCTGCGCTTCTCCATGATGTAGTTGAGGATACGACTTATACAATTGAAGAGATGGAAGAGCATTTTGGTCATGAAGTAGCGATGCTGATTGACGGTGTTACTAAGCTCAGCCGGATAAAATTTAAGTCCAAAGAGGAACAGCAGCTGGAAAATTACCGCAAGCTGTTTTTGGCTATGGCCAAGGATATCCGGGTTATCCTTATTAAATTAGCAGACCGCCTGCATAATATGCGGACTTTGAAATACATGCCTGAGGAAAAGCAAAAGCGGATTGCTAAAGAGACGATAGAGATTTATGCTCCGCTGGCCAACCGGCTTGGTATTTCCAATATCAAATGGGAATTGGAGGACCTCTGTCTTCGTTATTTGGAGCCGGAGTCATATTATAGTCTGGTCGAAAATGTCAAACAGAAACGGCAGGAACGTCAGGAGTTTATTGACGAAGCGATCAGGATGCTGCAGGAAAAATTTGATGCAGCCGGAATGAAGGTTGAGATTCGCGGCCGGGCTAAGCATTTTTACAGTATCTATAAAAAAATGAAACGGGACAATAAGGAGATCAGTGAGATTTATGATCTCTCGGCAGTCCGGGTTCTCGTTGATACAGTTAAAGATTGTTATGGTGTTTTAGGCACCATTCATGCAATGTGGAAACCACTGCCAGGCCGGTTTAAAGATTATATCGCGATGCCGAAGAGCAATGGTTATCAGTCGCTTCATACGACAGTTATGACAAAGGGATATCCGCTTGAAATTCAGATCCGTACATTTGAGATGCATCAGGTATCCGAGTATGGTGTTGCAGCCCATTGGAAATATAAAGAGTCCGGCAAGAGTGTCGGCGCCGGTGATAATTTTGATCAGAAAATGTCCTGGTTGCGGCAGGTGGTAAATCTTCAGCAGGAACTCAGCGATCCGCGCGAGTATGTTGAGGCATTAAAGGTTGACATTTTTGCTGATGAGGTATTCGTCTTTACACCAAAAGGCGATGTTATCGACTTGCCAAAAGGTTCGATACCGCTTGATTTTGCTTATCATATTCATACCGAAGTCGGTCATCATTGTGTCGGAGCTAAGGTGAACGGCAAGCTGGTTCCATTGGAATACAAACTGAAAAATGGCGATATCATATCGATCATCACCAATAAAGCCAATGGCGGACCAAGCCGGGACTGGCTGAATATCGTGGCTTCATCGGAAACACGGAATAAGATCCGTTCCTGGTTTAAGAAGGAACGGCGGGAAGAGAATATTGAAAATGGCCGTGATCTGTTAGAGAAAGAAGCCAAGCATTTAGGCTATACCTTGAAGGATCTTATAAAGGATGACCGTTTGACAACCGTAGCCAAAGCTTTTTAATATTCTGACCGAAGATGATCTCATGGCTGCTATGGGGTATGGCGGCATAACGGTCCGTGGCGTTTTGACCAAGCTGATCGAAATGCATAAAAAGGAATTGCGGGAATCGGCTACACCGGATATTTCCAAAATTCTTGATGAGCTCAGACCACAGAAAGGGACTGTAAAGAAGTCCAGTCATGGTATTTTGGTCGAAGGCCAGGGAGGGCTGCTTGTTCGTTTAGCCCGTTGCTGCAATCCGATTCCCGGTGATCCAATCGTTGGGTATGTAACACGGGGCCGTGGCGTTTCAGTTCATCGGGCTGATTGTGTTAATGTCCTTAATGATGCCGATGATATCTCCCGTATGATCGAAGTTAATTGGGATATCGGCATTGAGCGGCAGTACACAGTACAGATAGAAATAACCTGCAATGACAAATCAGGTGTTTTGACAAGTATTTTGGCAGTTCCGTCGGAAATGAAGATCAATATCAGTTCGATAAATGCAAAACCGAACCGTACCAATAAAACATCGACGGTTCATATTGCTCTTGATGTGAAAAATTCACAGCAGCTTACGCAGCTCATGACGAAAATACGTCGGATAAAAGATGTGTTCAGTGTAAGCCGCAGTCTTGGTTCTGCCAAAGAAAACAATTAGAGGTGAAATGTCATGAAGATAAAATCCCTGGTAGCCGGGCCCATCGGAGTAAATTGTTATATTGTTTATGATGAAAACACGCTTGAGGGTATTGTCATTGATCCGGGCGGAAATGCGGCAGATATAATAAAAGCCGTCAAGGACGACAAACTGACTGTTAAATATGTTGTCAACACTCACGGGCATAGTGACCATATCGGTG
>CALCTX010000154.1 GCA_937907035.1 uncultured Selenomonadales bacterium | reverse complement strand
CGGTCTTCCCTGTGCCCGGTAAACATCAGCCCGGTTCAAATAATTGAACGGGTCCTTGCCATTAAGCTCAATCGCCATATTGCAAGCCCGCAATCCTTTTTCAAAATCGCCTTCATAAGTTTGCACCCGTCCCAATACCGAATACATCGCCGGCGTATCCTCTTCCGTACGGGCAGCAAAATACCGCTCTATCTCTATTCGTGCCAACGGTATCAGTCCAAGGTCAGCATACATATCGCTGTTCATCCGGAGTTCCTTGATCCGTTCCTTCTCGGCGCTCAGAGCCTCCTCCCGGCGTTTCAGCCATTGATCAGTCCGCTCTTTTTCGGCCAAGCGCTGTAAAATCCGTGCATTTGTCACACTCTCAGCCTTATAAGCCGCATTTACCGCCTGCCAAAGTTTTTCTTCCGCATGATTGCGCTCGACAAAATCCTTCAGCAATGAAAATTCCGGCCGGTCATCAAGATAGGATAAGCGGCCGTTTTCCGCCTGCAAAAAATTCCATTCAGCTATTGTATCATAATCATGAAAAGCCCGCGCCAAACCGCCGGCAACAAGCTCTGCATTTTCAGCCGAATTATCAAACAGCAGATCGGTCCACGTTGTTGTCAACAATAATGTATTATCGATCCAAACTTCCTTGCCATTTTTTACACTCACATGATCACAACTATACTTTGTCATCATCTGTGACAATTTGGCCTCCCGCCGGTCTGTATCCGGATGATCATACGGATCTACAGATGCTGCTTGCAAAAAATCCGCCGGATGCCTGCCGATATAGTCCATCCGGGCCATAGCCGCTGCCGCTCCGCCCGGATTGAACCCTGCCGAAGCAGCCAAATAAAAGCCGCCTTCATCAGCAGCATACTCTGTCGGCAAAGTTACATTCTTGGCGATCGAATAATCCGCTAAAATCGCAACTGCCGCCGGATCAGCGGCCATACCAGCTGCCATATTCAAAAATGTCAACCCGTAATACTGCGCCATTGCTTTAGCATAATTATAAGCACTGTGCAATTCAATACCATGCGTCATCTCGTGAGCCAATACTGCTGCCACTTCATCCGGCTGCCGGCAAAGGCCCGTCATCAAACCGCTGTTGACACTGATATAATTAGTCGGGTAACAACAAGCATTGAAGTCCTTGCTATTATTTACCTGCCAGCGAAACGGCAATGATCGGATACTCAATTCATACTGACTGTTATTGATCAGCCGGTTCATTATCCCGTCGACCAGTTCCTTGTCATATTGGCTCTTACTTATCCCCTGTTCCGCCTCATCATGCCGCCGGGTCAGCTCCTGATTCCAGGCATTATTTCCCAAATGCAGTATCTCTGTCAAACACTGCTTATATGCCAAAGTCGCTGTTATCGCTCCCGCTGCGGCTGCCCAAGGATCAACTCCGCCAGCCA
>CALCTX010000153.1 GCA_937907035.1 uncultured Selenomonadales bacterium | reverse complement strand
ATTTGGGAATATGTGTGGCAATGGCCTCAAGTTTTACCAATCGTAATGTTAAATCGAAAACGATAGTTTTTGGTGAAGTTGGTTTGTCCGGTGAGGTAAGGGCTGTGAGCCAGGCAGATATCAGATTGCGGGAAGCTGAAAGGTTGGGATTTATGACAGCTATCTTGCCTAAAAAGAATTTTCAGCGTCTTTCCGAACAACCTGCAGGAATCAAAATTTTGCCGGCAGAGACAGTTCAGGAAGCATTGAAATATGCATTACAGCAGGAATAGAAGGCTTGCCGCTTTCTATTGAGCCTGCAAAAACAAACTAATGTAGTTGACAGAAAAAATATATCGTGATAAAATAAAAAATTTTTGAATTTAAAAAGGTTTGTGTTATAATAAGAATAGGTAAGAATAGCAAAGGGGGTGTGTTTTTGCTGCACATTGGAGACAGGGTCGTTTATCCGATGCATGGGGCGGGAATTATAGCCGGTATTGAACAGTGTGAGGTAATGGGAGAAGGAAAATCCTATTATGTACTGCGAATGCCGATAGGCAATATGAAAGTAATGATTCCGACTGATAATGCGGACAATATTGGTCTCAGGGATGTTATTTCTGATGAAGGCGTCAATATGGTGGTAAGCGTTCTGCAGGCTCCGCCGTAACAAGTGGCCGGCAGCTGGAATAAAAGATTTAATACCAATCTCTTGCGGATGAAGTCCGGTGATATATGCGATGTTGCAGCAGTGGCACGCAACCTTATTTTGCAGGACAGAGTTCGTAAGATTTCCAGCGGGGAGCGGCGTCTTTTGGATTTAGCAAAGCAGATTTTGGTAAGTGAACTCGTTTATGCATGTAATAAAACACCCGATGAAGTTGATGAATGGTTAGATGGATTATTGGTAAATAACGGATTTTAACATGGCTTGACATTATGCGGGTAGATTTTTGTTTATGAATTTATCCGCTTTTTGTATGCAAAAATTTTGAAAGGAGGTGAAAGAGAATGTTAATGGAAAAAATTATGAAATTTTTAATTGCCGCAATTATGGCAGTGGCCGGGGCTGCTTTGATGCAGTTGGCTGCGCCGTATTTGGCCAAATTTATCAGTACAGAAATATTAAAGATCGATTTAGGTTTTTTAACCATGTCGAAGCTTATCTGTATTGTTGTCGGTGGTGCTATCGGTGGAACAATCGGTTCACTTTTGGCTCCGTACTGCATAAAACGGCTCAGGACATTTACATTTTGGGTTGAGCAGCAACTGAATAAAATGCCGATTCACGATGTTATCGCCGGTGTGTTTGGCTTAGCTTTTGGACTTATTATTGCAAATTTATTAGGAGCGGCATTTTCTAAAGTACCTTTGGTAGGTGATTATGTTCCTATTCTGTTAAGCATTGTATTAGGCTATCTTGGGGTACATATAATGATCAAAAAGCGTTCTGATATTGTCGGGATGTTTGATTTTATTCCGCGGTTTATACGGGAATACGGCAAACAGCGTGAGGCAGTAGAAGCCGCTGCATTGGAAAAGAAGCTTGAACAGCAGGAGAGAGAGCGGGCAGCAGAGGAACCTGTTACCCGTTTGACACCGGAAGAGACAGCAGCGATAGTTTCAGCACTTTCGGCGACAATGGCTCAGCAAAATGCGTCATTGCCGATGTATAAGTTGCTTGATACGAGTGTGATCATTGATGGGCGGATAGCGGATATATTAAAAACCGGTTTTTTGGAAGGAACGTTGTTGATCCCGGTTTTTGTGCTTGAAGAGTTGCAGCATATTGCCGATTCAGCTGATGTTTTAAAAAGAACCCGTGGCAGAAGAGGCCTTGACATTTTGCAGCGAATTCAGACTGATTCTCAAATTAAGGTTGAAATTGACAAGCGTGACTTTGAGGATATTGCAGAAGTTGATTCCAAGCTTATCCGATTAGCGCAATTGGTCGGAGGAAAAATAATTACCAATGATTTCAATTTGAATAAGGTCGCGGCGTTGCAAGGGGTTTCTGTGCTTAATATCAATGATTTAGCCAATGCAGTCAAACCGGTTGTTATTCCGGGAGAAACAATGCAGGTAACAGTAGTAAAACAAGGTAAAGAGCAAGGGCAGGGCCTGGCTTATCTTGACGATGGTACTATGATCGTTATAGAAAATGGCAATCGTCATTTGAATTCCAAGATCAATGTTGAAGTTACGACTGCTTTGCAGACATCAGCAGGGCGGATGATTTTTGCAAAACCGGTGCGTTAACAAGTTAAAATAATGGGGGGCATATCCCCCTTTTATTTTTGAGGAGGGCTGACAATGTACAAGATTATCAGTAAACGAGAGCTATCAAGCGGAATTTTTCAAATGGAGATAGAGGCACCGCAGATAGCCAAAAAGGTACAATCCGGTCAGTTTGTTATTTTGCGGATCAATGAGGAAGGGGAAAGGATACCTCTTACGGTGGCGGATTATGACCGTGAAAAAGGGCTGATAAAGATTATTTTTCAAGCCGTTGGTTTATCTACGAAACAGTTGGGGAATATGAAAGAGAACGATTATATTCTTGACTTTGTCGGTCCATTGGGAAAACGGTCGGAAATCTCTTCCGGTTTAGGGACAGTTGTTTGTATTGGCGGCGGAATTGGTGTTGCCCCAATCCATCCTGTAGCTAAAGCTATGAAAGAGGCGGGGAATAAGGTTATTTCTATCATTGGTGCCCGCAGTAAAGATATTTTGATCATGGAAGAAGATATAAAGAAAGTCAGTGATGAGGTGTTAGTCACAACTGATGATGGATCGTATGGTATTCATGGCTTTGTTACAGATGCACTGAAGCAGATTGTTGATCGGGGAGATAAACCGGCTGTCGTTTATGCAATTGGTCCGGTAGTGATGATGCGCAGCGTTGCTAAAGCGACAAAAATGTCAGGGATAAAAACAGTAGTCAGTCTTAATCCGATAATGATCGATGGGACAGGCATGTGCGGGTGTTGTCGGGTAACAGTTGGCGATGAAACAAGATTTGCCTGTGTTGATGGTCCGGAATTTGATGGGCATTTAGTTGATTTTGAGGAATTGATGATGCGCCTTACAATGTATCGGGAAGAAGAGGCAAAGGCGAAAGACCATTCTTGTCGTATTGGCTTGGGGAGGGATTGAAAGTGGCACTCTCACTTACAAAACATAAAATGCCGGAACAGGAACCCGTTGTACGGGCACATAATTTTGAAGAAGTTTCTCTTGGTTATGATGAAGAAACAGCAGTTGCTGAAGCTGAACGTTGTCTTCATTGCAAGGTGCCGCAGTGTCGCAAAGGCTGTCCGGTCGGCGTAGATATCCCGGAGTTTATTGCTAAGATCAGATCCCGGGATTTTGCCGGGGCAATAAATAAGATAAAAGAAACTAATGCTTTACCGGCTGTTTGCGGCAGAGTATGCCCTCAGGAAAATCAGTGTGAAAAAAATTGTATTTTAGCTAATAAGGGAGATGCGGTAGCAATTGGCAGATTGGAAAGATTTGCTGCCGATTTTGATATGGCTGGGGACAAACAGATTGAACCGATACCATTGTCTCCGCACGCTAAAAAAGTTGCTATTATCGGAGCAGGACCGGCGGGGTTGTCAGCTGCCGGAGATTTGGTAAAAAATGGGTATAAAGTGACAATATTTGAAGCATTGCATAAAGCTGGCGGGGTATTGTCATACGGCATACCGGAATTTCGTTTGCCGAAGGAAAAGATAGTAAAAAAGGAAATAGAAAATTTAGAGAAACTGGGAGTAAAAATAGAGCTGGATTCCGTAATCGGGCAATTATATACAATTGATGAGCTTATTGATGAGGAAGGCTTTGATGCGGTATTTGTTGCAACCGGGGCGGGATTGCCATATTTTATGAAGATACCGGGTGAAAACCTTAACGGTGTGTATTCGGCTAATGAATTTTTGACACGTTCCAATCTGATGAAAGCCTATCAATTTCCGGATTATGTCACTCCAATCAAGACGGGGAAAAAAGTGGCTGTTGTCGGTGGCGGCAATGTTGCTATGGATGCGGCACGGACTGCATTGCGTTTAGGCGCAGAACAGGTTTATATTATCTATCGGCGCAGTGAAGATGATCTACCGGCCCGTCGGGAAGAAGTTCATCATGCTAAAGAAGAAGGCATCGAGTTTAAATTTTTGCATAATCCGGTTGCAATTATCGGAGATGATAAAGGAAAGGTTACAGCAATAAAATGTATCCGGATGGAACTTGGAGAAGCAGATGCATCAGGGAGGAGAAGTGCAAGACCGATTGATGGTTCAGAGTATGAAATAGAGGCTGATTCTGTAATAATTGCTATCGGGCAGGGCGCTAATCCTATAATTTCCCGGACGACACCGGGGATGGATGTAGATGCGCATGGACATATCATGGCTGATGATAATGGGGTAACTACTAAAGCAGGTGTTTTTGCCGGTGGCGACATTGTGACCGGTGCGGCAACGGTAATAAAGGCCATGGGGGCAGGGAAGAAAGCTGCAGCGGCTATTGACAAATATTTACGGGAGAAAAATTAATGTTGGATTTTGCAGCAATAGATTTTGAAACAGCAACGAGCAAGTATGATTCTGCATGCAGTGTAGCAGTGGTTGAGGTCAAAAACGGAGAAATAGCTGATTCATGGTATACTTTGATCAGACCGCCTCAGTTGTGCTTTTTGCCGTTTAATATCAAGATTCATGGAATAACACCGACTCAGGTAAAAGATAAACCTGATTTTGCCGGGATATGGGAAGAATTAAGAGAACGATTGGAGGGGCGGATAGTTGTTGCGCATAATGCGCAATTTGATATGGGAGTATTGAGAGCATGCTTGAGAACATATTGTTTGCCGGAACCACAATTTAAGCATTGCTGTACAGTCAGTATTTCCCGTAAAATTTGGCCTGACCTTTACAATCATAAGCTTGATACAGTCGGGAATTATCTTAATATCAATTTCAATCATCATCATGCACTTGACGATGCAAAAGCCTGTGCGGCAATACCATTGGCTGCGGCGAAAGAGACTGGTGCAACAAGTTTGGTTGAATTGACGCGGCTGTTAAGAGTAGATATAAAAGACTTTAAAAAAGGTTGCTGAAAAGGCAATCTTTTTTATTTGTCCTATGTTATAATAGTCTTATAATAATTTTCTGAAAAGAGCGATGATGAGAGGGAGTTTTTGTAAAATGATATTTTGCGGGAGGTGTTGGCAATGATATTAGTAAGTGCATGTTTATTGGGGAAAAAGGTAAAATATGACGGCGGAGCCAATGATAATGAGCTGCTGCTGAAATACGAATCAACGGGGTGCTTTTTGCCGGTTTGTCCGGAATGTATTGGTGGACTGAATACACCGCGAAAGCCGGCTGAAATACAAAAAGGAACCGGTGCGGATGTAATTGCCGGTCGGACTGTTGTAAGTGATAAAGACGGCAAAGATGTAACTGCCGAATTTGTCCGGGGGGCTGAAGGTTTACTGGAGCTGGTCAGAAAGCATAATGTTAAAATCGCTGTCCTTAAAGAAAACAGTCCGTCATGTGGCAATGCGAATATTTATGATGGTACATTTTCTCACAAAAAGATTTCCGGACAGGGGGTGGCAGCTTCACTTATAAGTGAAGCCGGAGTGACGATTTATTCAGAGAATGATCTGACAGAAGATCTCGTGAAAGACTTGATTCAGGCGGATATGGCAGAAAATGGGAAGTTATGATCTTTGATGGAGGGAAATGGATGTTTTGGGTTAAAAAATTGCTGGCGGTGTTAGCGGTTGGGATCAGCTTTTCTCTTGCACCCGGTATGTCAGCTGTTGAGGCTGAGCCAAAAGCTATTGAAGGTTGTCAGCAGATGCTGACGATAACGTCGGAGACTGTGACAGAGAAGACAGAGAACGGGAAAATAGCAGTTAAGATGGTATATCCGATACTTGTAGTACAGGGGGATTATGATACGGCGGTTTACAATGCTGTTGCTTCATCAATTCGGGCAGAGAATGTCAAGATGGCTGAATTGATGAAGGAGTGGTACGATTATATTTTGCCACAGGCGAAGGAGTATGCCGCCAGGAGCGGAGGGTATTATTCCTATACGCTGACAGCTGATTTGATAAGAGCCGATGAACTTATGGCAAGTTATCTTTTGACGCATGACATATTTACCGGGGGTGCTCGTCCACAGGTGTTTTTTGAGAGCAAGAATTTTGATGCGGCAACCGGTGAGCCGATTGTACTGGAAAGCATTTGCAAGGATATGGACAAACTTTGCGACGTGCTGAAAAAGAAGTTGCTTGCAGAGGGAGAAAAGAAGGGAATAAAGCTTGAGGAAGGACAGATCGAAAATTATTTGGCAGCAAATGTTTATGGAGATGGTCGGTTTGATTGGACGAAAACCTTGGGCGTTGTTACTTTTTATTTTTCTCCGGGGGAGATAACCAGCCCGGCAGCAGGTCCGTTTATTGTTGAGCTTCCGATGGCTGAATGGTCAGGTTTGATAAAATATTAAGGAGAAGATTTGAAATGAGATTATGGAAAAAAATAGTTGTTTCTTTTTTTGCGGGCGGGTTCTTGTTTGTTTCGGTACCGGCTGTATCAGAAGCAGCTGTTGCTGACGAGGTACAGCAGTACAGCGAGGAGGCGGTCAAAGAACATAATACAGCTATTCCGCTGACATTGGGGCATACAGAGACGAGCTACAGTTGTTGCGGTGGTAAACTGACGATTGAGGGGGGCTATGATTTTTTGCTCGTTCGTGATGAGGCAGTAGAGAAAGCAAAACCGGAACTATGCCAGGCTCTTATTGCTTTCAGTGATGAAGCACGGTCAGGGGTTTTAAAGGACATGACGCGCTTTGAGAAATGGGCGGAAGATTTTACGGCTCCGGAAACACGTCCGTATAATAGCAGAGCTTCTATTGGCGTGCGTCGGGCTGATGCAAGAGCAGTAAGTGTTTTGGGGACGTACAGCCAGTATACCGGTGGAGTGCATGGCGATTATGGTGTAAAGGGAGAAAATTTTGATGGTGCTACAGGTGCAAAACTGAGTTTTGGCGATGTTTGCAGGGATCCACAGAAATTTATTGATATTTTAGAGCAGAAACTGGTACAGGAATATCCGGACGCTTCTTTCTTCGGCAAGGAGGAGTTTTTCGGTAAGGCACGGGAAAATGACGGGCAGAAATTGAATTGGACACTTGAAAATGACGGAGTGGCAGTTTGGTTTTCTCCTTATGAGCTCACCTCATATGCAGACGGCGTTTTGATGGTCAAGGTACCGTTTTTCGGAAATCAGGAAATGTTTAATGACTATTATTGTATGTTGACAGCACCTCAGACGGCTATACCGGTCAATATGCCGGTCGATTTCGCCTATCAGGCGGACGGCAGTCACAAACGGTTGAAGTTTATTCATAAGATAACGGAGGAAAGAACAAAAATCCCGATGATAGAGATAAATGGCAAGGTTTATGAGGATCCTGCCGGATGGGGAGATGAGCTTAAGCCGGTACTTATTCATTTGGATGGAGTCGGCGTTTATTATCTCTATGTATTTTTACAGCGGGCGGATTATTATCAGCTTAATGTGTATGATATGAATGGTGAAATGCCGCAGAAGGTCGCAGAACTTTCGGGAATGCGTCCGGCACGGTATGAAGATGATTTCCCGTTCTATGAGCTTTGTACAAAGCCGGAAAAGATGATTTTAGAAAAAGTAACGAATGCTTTGGCCGGAAGCTATGAGCAGGCGATTTATGCTGTCGGGATTGATGGCAAACCGGTTAAGGTGGAATAAATCCAAATAATGAAACGTGACATAAAAAATGACGCGACAAGGGAAAATACTTGACACGTCATTTTTTTATGTTTATAATTACTTAGGTCAAGGGAAATAACTTGACAGATTAAGATCAGGCAGGTGGCTGGGATGGAAGAACGTTTAAGATTGGCTTTCCTGGTTGATTTTTATGGGGCGTTGCTTACTGATAAGCAACGTCAGTGTTTGGAAATGTATTTGTTTGATGATCTTTCATTTTCGGAGATTGGCGAAGAAATGGGTATTTCCCGTCAAGCTGTTTATGATATGGTTCATCGCTCAACACAGATTCTGACAGATTATGAGGAAAAGTTGGGTTTAGTTGATCGTTATGAGAATATTTCCGGTGAATTAGCAGCAGTATATGACAGTGTTTCAGAGCTGAAGACACAGGAAAATAGTGATAAAGTAACAGAGATATTGAAACGGCTTGAACCGTTTTTGAATAATCAGGAGGTCTGAATTTGGTTTTTGAAGGTTTGGCAGATCGTCTGCAGGAGACATTTAAAAAGCTTCGCGGTCATGGCAAACTGACGGAAGAAGACGTCAATGAAGCAATGCGTGATGTCCGTATGGCACTTTTGGAAGCTGATGTTAACTTTAAGGTTGTAAAGAGTTTTATCCAAAAGGTCAAAGAACGGGCAATAGGGCAGGAAGTATTAGAAACGCTTACGCCGGCTCAGGTAGTTATCAAGATAGTTAATGAAGAGCTTACAGAGCTTATGGGCGGCGAACAGAGCAAGCTGAACATATCATCTGAACCGCCGACGATAATTATGATGGCTGGTTTGCAAGGTGCAGGTAAGACAACAACTGCCGGTAAGTTAGGCTTGTCTTTGCGGAAGCAGGGCAAAAAACCTTTGTTGGTTGCGGCTGATATTTATCGTCCGGCAGCTGTCAAGCAGTTGCAGGTTTTAGGGCAGCAGCTTGATATACCGGTTTTTGCTATGGAGCCGGGGACTGATGCGGTAACAATTGCAAAATCAGCAGTTGCACATGCCAGATCGCATATCAATGATGTGATAATTATCGATACTGCCGGCCGCTTGCATATTGATGAAGCGCTGATGCAGGAGTTAAAGTCGATCAAAGCGGAAGTTAAGCCACATGAAATATTGCTCGTTGTCGATGCTATGACTGGTCAGGATGCTGTCAATGTTGCTCAGAGCTTTAATGAAGCGCTTGGTCTGGACGGTGTAGTGCTGACCAAGCTCGATGGTGATGCCCGCGGTGGTGCGGCACTTTCCGTAAAAGCTGTTACCGGATGCCCGATAAAGTTTGTTGGTATGGGTGAAAAGCTTGAAGCTTTAGAGCCGTTTTATCCGGACCGTATGGCATCAAGAATCCTTGGTATGGGCGATGTTTTGTCACTTATTGAAAAGGCTACGGCAGTCTATGATGCCAAAGAAGCCAAGGAGATGCAGAAAAAGCTTCGTAAAGATGCTTTTACTTTAGATGATTTTCTTGCACAGCTGCAACAGATCCGCAAGATGGGATCCTTTGAACAGATTCTTGATATGATACCGGGCATGGGTAATATCAAGAAGAAAATGGGTGACGTTGATGTTGACCTCAATGGTAAAGAAATTCGCCATGTTGAGGCGATAATCAGAGCAATGACTCCGGCAGAACGCGCTGATATAAATATTATCAATGGCAGTCGCCGTAAACGAATTGCATTGGGCAGTGGAACCAGAGTTCAGGATGTAAACAAGGTCTTGAAACAATTTGCAGAAATGAAAAAGATGATGAAAAAGTTTAAAAATGTATCGGGCGGTGGCAAAATGCCTCGATTAAAATTACCGTTCATGCATTGATCAATATTATTCCATTTAAGGAGGTGAAACAGATGGCAGTAAAAATTCGTTTGAATCGTATGGGTGCAAAAAAGAATCCGTTCTATCGTATAGTTGTAGCTGATTCCCGTTCTCCGCGTGATGGCCGTTTCATTGAAATAGTTGGCAATTATGATGCTACTAAAGAGCCGGCTCTTATCACTGTTGATGAAGAAAAAGTTCTTGAACAGAAGATTGAAGTCTTAAGAAATGAATTTGCAGTTTCTGAAGAAGATTCAGATGATGATCAGACTGAATAAGTTGAGTTAAAATAAATATTCTTATTTACGTATTAACATAAAAACAGAAAAATTATATAGAAAAATAAAATCAACAGATACTATCATTTTAGTAAATGGAAAGCCATTAGAAACATGGAAAAGCATTAAATTAGGTGATTCAATTAAAATAGAGATTGCTGATGAGGGAAAGGACGC
>CALCTX010000152.1 GCA_937907035.1 uncultured Selenomonadales bacterium | reverse complement strand
CCTGCCATTTGCGGGCAGCTGTAGTTGCATTCGATAATATCAGCTCCGGCTTCGGCAACAAGTTTAGCCAGCTCGGCCCATTCTTCATCAGTCTGTCCCATGATCGAAGCAATTAGCACCTTGGTCGGAAAACGTTTTTTCAACCGGCGCATAATGCTGAGATTTTCCTTGATGCCATGTTCCGAAAGCTGTTCAAGGTTTTTAAATCCATAAAAATTTGTACCGTTATCTTTGCAGGCATCAAACCGCGGCGATACTTCATTGCAAGGATTGAGCATTACTGTCTTGAAAACAGCACCGCCCCAGCCACGGACAAAGGCATTGGCGCACATTTCATAGTTGGCGCTGACGATTGATGAGGCAAGGAAAAACGGGTTTTCACATTCCACACCGCAAAATTTGATCTTCAGTGACGGAAGGGCTTCAATGTCCTCTTTTTTAAGATTTGGTTCCGGAAGCTGTTCAATAACCTGTTTGATCTTTATCGGCCGGTCATAATGGACACAGGATTGTTCGCAATTTCCGGCACAATTGGCGCAAACTTTTTTATCAACATACAGTCCTGCCGCTTTGACATTGCCAAAGCGTACCGAACGCAAGGCTTTAGCCGGCAAGAAACCTTGCGGGCATTCCCAGGTGCAGGGCTCGGAACTGCACAGAAGACAATAATTAGCTTCTTCATTGATCTTAAACATGCTCTGGCCTCCTCGGATTAGTTGTTAGCACAATAATTTTGAGCATAGTCATAGCCAAAAAGTCCGTTCGGGCTGCCATTGGGGGCTGCCTGGAAGGAAAATTGCTCTTCAGCGACAACATTGTTCTGTTTGTCTAAAAGCCGTGTGCAACAATTTTGGATGTTGAAATTGTATAACATTGTTTTTTGGCCGTTGAAAATAGACATGCTTTCATAACCACAGAAAATGGAATCCGTAAAGGAAACATCCGTTGCCGGACCGTTGATCACAATAGTAGGAGTCCAGCCGGATTCTTTTCCGGCTTTGAATGTTGTGTGGTCGAAAACAACCTGGTTGCAGTTTTCCATGAAAAGAAGCTCTGAAGAGCAATCATGGATATAGCTTCGGGAAACTTTGATGTTATTGACGGACTCCAGCTCCAGACCAATCACTCCGCAACCGTACAGGTCACAGTTAGATAATTCGATGCCCTTGCTGGTTATAAAATGCAGAACACTGCCGACACAACCACCGGTTTTTAAGTGGCCCATTTTTACGCCGGTGATCCTGATGTTGTCGCAGTTAAAGAACTGGATAACATCGGCATAAGACGGAGAAACTACCAAATGGTAATCTCCGGCGGAAGTACCGCCCATGATCGTAAGATTTTTAATACCATTAAGATTAAGCTGCGGCCCGTCAAAGGTGTTTTCCCAGCTGATGTATCTGGTAGAGATATCGCTGGCTTCGGTGATATTATAAGTACCTGGTGCGAGATTGATGACAGTATCAGGTTTCATGGCACTTACCAGTTCTTGAACTGTGTGAACGTTAATGATCTCGACTTCGTTGGCCAAAGCTGTTGCTGCAAAGCAAAGGCAACATAATAAAGTTGTGAGTGCAGAAATGAACTTTTTCAAAACGAATCCCCCTTTAGCAAAATAAACTTCCTAATAAAAAGTATATAAAATTCATTTCGATGTTACAACAATAAATTTATGGATATTTTATTTATAATGATAAGTTTGACAAATATATCCGACTTTGTTAGACTATATCTCAGCGATGAAAAAGAGGGAGTAGCTCCGTTGTCAGCGAGACCGCGATGGTGTGAGGCGGTCAGAGGGGTGAAGGCACTTTTGAGCTTGGTTTTCGATGAAGGTGGGCTTTTGCCAATCAGGGTGGAACCGCGGGAATATCAGTCTCGTCCCTGTAACAGATGTTACAGAGACGAGTTTTTTTATTGTCGTTTCTGTAAAAAACAGCGTAGGAGGGTTATAAATGAAATTTCAGGAGATCATTCTGGCTTTGCAGAAATTCTGGTCAGACCAGGGCTGCATATTAGCTGAGCCGTATGATGTGGAAAAGGGTGCCGGCACGATGAATCCGTCGACATTCCTCAGAGTACTTGGCCCAGAGCCGTGGAACGTAGCTTATGTTGAGCCGTCCCGCCGTCCGGCAGATGGCCGTTATGGCGACAATCCGAACCGTCTTTTCCAGCATCATCAGTTCCAGGTAATCTTAAAACCGTCACCAAATAATGTTCAGGAGCTGTACTTGAAGAGCTTGGAAAGCCTCGGTATCGATCCGAAACAGCACGATATCCGCTTTGTTGAGGATAACTGGGAGTCGCCGACTCTCGGTGCCTGGGGCCTCGGTTGGGAAGTCTGGCTTGATGGTATGGAGATTACTCAGTTCACTTATTTCCAGCAGGTTGGAAGCTGTGATGTCAAACCGGTAGCGG
Organism: uncultured Selenomonadales bacterium; assembly: GCA_937907035.1. The sequence goes on along the minus strand of CALCTX010000152.1, from coordinate 2,560 downwards.
CTGAGATTACCTATGGGCTGGAGCGCCTGGCAATGTATATTCAGGGTGTGGAGAATGTTTATGACATTCAGTGGACCGATGATTATACTTATGGCGATGTTTTCCATCAGAATGAATTTGAGCAGTCGAGCTATGCGTTTGAGCTTTCCGATGAAGCATTGCTCTTTGAGCTCTTTGATAAATACGAAAAAGAAGCAGTCCGGGTAATCGAAAAGGGTTTTGTTCATCCGGCTTATGATTATGTTCTTAAATGTTCGCATACCTTTAATTTGCTGGATGCCCGCGGCGCTATCAGCGTTTCGGAGCGTACAGCATTTATCGGCCGGGTCCGTAAGCTTGCCCGTCTCTGCGCACAGTGCTATCTGAAGCAGCGCGAAGACTTGGGTTATCCGATGTTGAAAAGGGGGAATAAGGCATGAGCAAAGATTTATTGTTGGAAATAGGTACAGAGGAAGTTCCGGCACATGCAATGCCTGGTATCCTCAAACAACTGAAAGAAAATGCCGAAAAAGCTTTGACTGAGTTGCGGCTGGAATATGATTCTGTTCGTACTCTTGGTACTCCGCGCCGGACTGCACTTTTGGTTTCCGGTCTTGCTGAGCGTCAGCCGGATGTCGAGTCTGAACGTCGCGGCCCGTCAATCGCGTTGGCTTTCGATGCTGACGGCAATCCGTCAAAAGCAGCACAGGGATTTGCCCGTGGCCAGAAAATCGATCCGAAGGATTTGGTACAAAAAGACGGCTACGTTTACGCAGTAGTTCATGAAGCCGGCAAAGGTACGGAGGAAATTCTCGGTACGCTTCTTCCGGATTTGGTAAATGGTCTCAATTTCCCGAACAATATGCGGTGGGGCGATCTCGACTACAAGTTCATCCGCCCGCTTCGCTGGCTGGTTGCGCTTTATGATGAAAAAGTTATCGAGTTCACGGTCGCTGATATCAAGTCCGGGCGGAATTCCCGCGGCCATCGTTTCCTTGGCAGTGAAGACTTTGCCTTCTCCAAGGCAGCAGCTTACGAGCAGGAATGTGAAGCTCAGTTTGTTATCGTTGATCAGGAAAAACGCCGGCAGCTGATCCTCGCTCAGATCGAAGAGGTTGCCAAGGCTAACGGTGGCAAAGCAGAGATAAACGAAGATCTGTTGGAAGAAGTAATTTACCTCGTTGAATATCCGACCGCATTGTGCGGAAAATTTGAAGATAAATATCTGAAGTTGCCGCCGGAAGCAGTTATTACGCCGATGCGCGATCATCAGCGTTATTTCCCGGTCAAGACAGCTGATGGCAAATTGTTGCCGCTCTTTATCACTATCCGCAATGGCGGCAAGGAATATCTGGAAACGGTTCAGCATGGTAATGAGCGCGTGTTGCGGGCTCGCCTTGCTGATGCGCAGTTCTTCTTTGATGAAGATCGCAAAAAGAGCCTTGAACAGCATCGGGAAAAATTAAAGACCGTTGTATTCCAGGAAGGGCTGGGTACGGTTTATGATAAGACCGAGCGCTTGGTACAGCTGGCAGAGCAGGTTGCAGAGATGCTGCAGGTATCGGCTGGCGAAAAAGAAAAGGCTGTACGGGCGGCAAAACTCTCCAAGGCCGATCTCGTTACGGGCATGGTTTGCGAGTTCACTGAGTTGCAGGGTATCATGGGCCGGGAATATGCTCTCCTCGATGGCGAAGCAGCTGAAGTCGCTCAGGCTGTTGATGAGCATTACAAGCCACGTTTTGCCGGCGACAGCGAGCCGCAGACAACTACCGGCCGCATTATCAGTATCGTTGATAAGGTTGATAACCTCGTGGCAACCTTCAGCCGCGGACTTATTCCGACAGGCTCGCAGGACCCGTTTGCATTGCGCCGTCAGGCTCTTGGCCTGGTAAATCTTCTTATTACGGCGAAGGCACATGTCAGTTTGTCAGCACTGGCTGCTGCCGATATGAAACTTTTGGGTATAGACGATACCGAAAAACAGGCCGGTTTGCAAAACAGCCTGGCTGATTTCATCCGTTTGCGTTTGAAGAATGTTCTCGGCGAAGCAGCGATCCGCTATGATGTCGTTGATGCGGTACTGGCTGATGTTGATGATGTTTATACAACCTATCTTCGGCAGTTACAATACCTTTCTGAAAACAATGCGATAAATAAATCCATTGCATTCAAAGTGATGTGCCGACCGATAAGAAACCTTGCGCGTGTCTTGCTCGGTATTGACCTTGAGATGTAATTGATTTCTTAAAGCATCATTCGGATTCTCCGTCGGTCCGGTATAACACAGCTTTAATGCCGATCACCGATCGGCATGATAGCGGAGTGCATCTCTCCAAGTGAATTGTAACATAATTATTATTCTATTGTCAAGGTAATATATTGTCGAATAGTATAGTCAAACAGCACTGAAAAGAGAAGAGCCGGAAGCGTATTGCTCCGGCTCTGCTTTTATGAGTCAACCTATCAGTTTTTCGTGGATCGCTATGACCGCTTTCTCGGCGTCCTTTTCATCAATGAGTACCGATATCTTGGTCTCGCTCGTGGCTATCATCTGAATATTGATATTGTTTTCAAACTGTTT
>CALCTX010000151.1 GCA_937907035.1 uncultured Selenomonadales bacterium | reverse complement strand
TGACCTTTTTCATGAGAAAACCTCCCTTTTCAGGTGATAATTTGACTATATCATAAAATTAGCATTTCTGACAATAGAAAAAATATTCATAACCAAAATATAATTGATCTGTAATTTTATTTTAATTTTTCATGTGTGTCAGCGGGGACGGTTCTGTTTGACACATTTTCACTGTCTTCGACTGTCCTCCGGCAATTTGATGCGGAATGAAAAAATGCGAAACGGGATTGTTCCTGAAGGCGAAACGTACTCAATAACGTACGTTGACCGAGAGAACAACCCCGTGACAAAATATCTATCCGTAATAACGAGTTTCTTATATTAAGATGAATAGGAAATTCCTTCAAAAATATATGCCGCTTCTCTTCCATTTACCATCTGCGGCCAACTCGTAAGCTCTGCCTTTATCCGGCAATAGCGCCCGTCAGACAGGATTCGGGCATCAACATATGATTCGTTGTCCGTCCGCTCAACTATCAAAACCGTTCCTGCCGGCAATGTTTCCGTGCTGACTGCCGGTTTTGTCGGGTCTGTTTCGTCAAGTATTTCTACCGTCAACGCTTCCTTCAGTGTCAGTCTGACAGTTCTGGTCAGTTGATAAAAATTATCCAGCGGTTGTGGCATTCCGGCACCATAAGCAGCATATTTCCGCCGGCCTTTCCTTGTTGACAGAGGATTTATCTGGGTATCAAGCACCATCTCATCCGGACGGGAAAGTACTTCAGTAAAATCGTGTTCCAGCGCAACTCCGTAATGAGCCGGCTCTGTATTATCCATTACCCAAAGCAATTCCGGCCGATCATTCCTGAACGCAAAACCGGCCAATGAATGATAATCTCCAGCTTTTAAGTCTAAAAACAGCTGAGTTCCGGTTTTGCTATGGAAAAGCATCGGCTTTACCGAATCACACTCGAACTGATCATACGAATAAACCTGATTTCCGACTGCAATAAACGGCTTGCTCCATGCACCGTCGCCCGGAATACAGCCTGTTTCCAGACGATAGATCACAGCACTGTCATCAAAGCTGCACCAGGTACTATTTTTAAAACTCCAAAGATATTCGTCCGGAACCATTCTGTAATTGTCGGTAAACAAGCTCTCATTACCGAAGAAAAAGACTGTTGCCGCCAAAACGCCAAATTCCTCTCCGGCTATCTCACCAGGGTTGAACCAGAATGTGATTCCCTGATAATCGAGAGTCCATTTCAATTCAGACGGGTCCTTTTGTGCCAACCTGGCAAATGAAGTCTCCAGATCATCATACATTATTCCCGTAGCATTTTTACCGGCATACAAAGAATTCTTTGCCCGATTAAGCAGCATAGGAATGTCATTAGTGACATCACTTAGTTGCAGCTTTTCTCCGGTTGCCGTATCAAATACAGTTGTCTGTACCGTATCCATCGGTCTGGCTCCGCCTTTATATATACTGTCAGTCCGCAGCAGGCTTAAAGCTCTGAGGTCAGCCCGCCGTACAGCAACTTTATTATTGTAAAAAAATTCCTGCTCAACAGTATTATGCCGTGCCCGCAAGTCTTCTATCACCGTCAAAAATCCCTCAAACCGCTGGTTAGCATCTGCCTTCAATTCGCTATTATATTCCTCCAGCTGACGGTAAAGCGGCTTATTGGAAGCAATAAACCGTTTATCCATTGACGAAATACAGCCAAACTCCATCCAGCATTTTGTATTGACATCCGGTGCCGGCATCTCACGCCGGGCCACACCTGTGATCAACGGAACAGCGATATTGTAGTCCGCCGTCTGCTGATAGACCGTATCGGCTCCGCTATCCGAAAATGCCATTTCCGCTGTTCCTGTCGGTGTCAAAAACATCAGGCAGCCTGCCGCCAAACCAATGGTTATCTTATGAAAATTTTTCATATCATCTCTTCCCCCCGAATATTTTTTCGTTCATCCTGTTTATTATCTTATCATATACGAAAGAATAAAAGCTGATTTTACATCACTAAATATTTTTGAAAAAAATCTTGCAAACTTATTTATTGTTTGTTATTATATTTGTATTGTGTAAGAATGTTCTTCAGCTGTTGGTTAAGGAGGTGTTTTACATGGCACATGTTTGTGAGATTTGCAATAAGGGCGTGCTTAGCGGTATGAATGTAAGCCATTCCCATTTGAAAACTAAGCGCACTTGGAAGCCGAATATTCAGCGCGTTCGTGCAGTTGTAAACGGTGAGGTTAAGCGCATCAATGTCTGCACCCGTTGCCTGCGTTCCGGCAAGGTTCAGCGTTCTATCTGAGAAAACCTTATAAGCAGATAAAATCAAGGCGGAGGATTTCAATAATCCCCCGTCTTTTTGTATTGCCTGTCTTCTCAGCCCCGAAAAAGGCTCATCACAAAAAACATCCCCACCCCGACGATGGCTCCGACGATTGAGCCGTTCATCCTTATCCAGAGCAGGTCTTCCTCTGTCTTATCATAAATAAGGCTGTTCAGCTTTTCGTCACTCATGCGCCGCAAAACACTGCTCACTATGCCGCCGCTCAGTTCCCTGGCCTTGAGAACACTCCGGGCCGCCACATCATAAAGCAGCCCATCGGTCAGCTTTATCATTTCCTCATCCTGTTGAAGAATATCAGCGGCATTTTGCAGGACTGTCCCGGCAATTTCCTCAAAAATCCCCTTTAGAGAAACAGCCTCGCTGCCGACCGCGACCAGACTCTGCTCCTCACTCAGCAGCCGGCTCACAGCCAGCTCCAGCCGCCGCCGGATTTCCGCTTTGAGCCCGCTATCGTCAATCATCTGACCGCGCAGCTTTTCACAAAGCCCGGCAAAGCTCTCATTTTTATCCAGCAGCGCCGCTTTGCCGTAAAAAACAGCCAACAGCTTTTCCTGCAGTGGCGAACCGGGCGTAGCAGCCTCGCCGGTCATCTCCAGCATTACCCGCTGGATTTTAATTGCAGCCTCCGGTATATTGACTATGCCGGTTCCCCGGGCAAGCATCAGCAAAAAACCGCCCAGCATACCGCTGGTCTTTTCTGCCCGAAATTTCTCCAGAGCGGCTTCAATCCTCCGCCGGGTCCCGTCACCCGCTATTTTCTCCCTGAAACCGGCCGCAGCCAGACTCAGCAAATAAGCATCGCGTCCATCCTGCCGCAAAAACTCCATCACCCCCCGGCTGAAACGCTCCGGGGGTATTTTTTTGCTGAAATCAGATACTCTGGCAAAAATCTCCTCGCTGCACCGTTCAAGGTCTGTCCGGCTGACAAACTCCCGAAAAAAATTCCAAAGCTCTCCGGCAAAAAACTCCCTCGCCCGCCGGCTCAGCAACAGCTTCCGGACATCCTGCCGTTCCAGCTTGCTCCTGACCATCCCGATCAGACGATGACGGGAAAAAAATTCATTCTGAACCATCGAAGCACAGGAAGAAATAAACTCCTGCCGACGGCGCGGCAAAATAGCTGTATGCTCCGACAGAAACGGCAACCTGACCCGGCCGAAGGGATTTTCAAACAACGCC
>CALCTX010000150.1 GCA_937907035.1 uncultured Selenomonadales bacterium | reverse complement strand
CCCGACCAATATCGACCTTATCTATTGCCGTAGTAAATGTCGTATGACGGCAATGGTCAGACCAGTAGGTATCAATTACCCGCAGTTCAGTAATTGTCGGCTCACGATGCTCAACATCACGAAAATAACGCTGACAAAATGCCAGATCATCAACACTCATAGCCAAGCCGTATTTTCCGATAAAATCTCTCAAACCATTCGGACCAATGTTGCCAAAGCCTATCAATGTAGCAACATCAGGCGGCACCTCTGTTTTCATCGCTAATGTTTCCGGCTTCTGTAATGAAGCTTCCCGGCTCTCAATAGCATTTATTGAATAGGCTTTTATCGCCGCAAAAGTTTTATCATCAATGTTGCCGACTAAAACAATGATACGGGCCGTCTGAATAACCGGCCGTTCTTTCTGAGTAACAAGCTGAACACACTGTGCTGCCGAATCAGCCCGCTGATCATATTGCCCCGGCAAATATTCCACCGCAAACATCCGCGAATTTGGGAATTCCGGCAGTTGCTCTTCATAGACAACATCTACCGGCGGCTCTGAAAATACAATATTACGGACTGCTTTGTATTCCTCATCACTAAGGCCTTCTATATCATAACGATGAATAAGCCGCACGGCTTTAAGGCCTACCAGGCGGAAGGTTTCCGTCAGATCCTCACACATCTGCTGAGCGGGAATATCATAATATCCCTGACGTTTCTCTACATAAATACGCCTTACAGTCATTTTTCTGCCTCCAAATCATTTCTTCAACAAGTCAACAGCCACTTTGACTACGACTTTGATAACTTCAGACTCTTCACCCTCAACTGCTGCTTGCGGCCGATGAATATCACTTGGATAAAGAACTGCAAAATCTCCGGTCTTCAAGACCACACTGCTTTCCGGAACGAGCTTGGCAAAAAACACCACATCGTCCCGACCATCATAGTCTTCAACCTCGACTAAATCCGGACTGTCAGCGCACCAGCCGATTTCTTCCTGCCCTTCGGCAATAAACTGGACATCAATATATTTCTTATGCGCTTCCGGCCGGCATTTTTCTACCGGCTTGGTAGTATAACGCTGAACTTTAGCATATATTTTATCGCCATCTATCTCATATTTCCCATCCGGCATTTTCGTAAAATCTTGCTCTTTGAGATAAAGCAACGCTTTTTTTACGGCTTCATCACAGTCTGCTAACTTGGTATCCATATTGCAAACATTGCCTAAAATCATTACCGCACCCCCAAAATTAAAGAAATTTATTTCATAAATATTATTGCAACATTATTTGCCTGTATGTTATATTTTATACAATTAGTGTGATATATGCAATGTTTGAAACGGCATATTTTTCAACCCCGTTTACAACGGGAAATTTTATTTTTCAGGGGGATTTTGATATGAAAGAACTGCTTGAACTTTTAGAACACAATGCCAGACGTCCCGTCAGTGAACTGGCTGCCATATTGAACCGCAGTGAATATCAGATTGAGAAAGAAATCGCTGAATTGGAACGCAACAACATCATCAGCGGTTACAACACTTTGATCAACTGGGACAAATTTGGTACTGATAAGGTAACCGCAATAATCGAGGTCAATCTTACTCCGCAGCGTGAAGTAGGTTTTGATGCGATTGCGGAAAGGATCTATCGTTTTGAAGAAGTTCGCGATGTTTATCTGATGAGCGGGAAATTTGATCTTATGGTAGTGATCGAAGGCAACTCCTTAAAAGAAGTCGCTAACTTTGTTGCAACACGCCTGGCCACCATTGACGGTGTTACAGCAACCAGCAGTCACTTTATGCTGAAACCGTACAAAAAAGACGGCGTTATCATTGATGACAAAGAATGTGACCGCAGATTGGTGGTGTCGCCATGAATTGGGAAGACCGCCTGTCTCCGCTGGTTAAAGCTGTTCCGCCGTCCGGTATCCGCCGTTTTTTTGATATTGCAGCCGAAATGGAAGATGTCATCTCCCTCGGCGTTGGCGAACCGGATTTTGTAACTCCCTGGACTATAAGAGAAAGCTGCGTGTACGGTCTGGAACAAGGTTATACATCCTACACCGCCAACCGGGGATTGCTTGAACTTCGTCAGGAAATTGCCAGCCACTACAACACCAGATTCGGAATAAATTACGATGTAAAAGAAAATATCCTCGTAACCGTCGGCGTAAGTGAAGCCCTGGATATCGCAATGCGGGCGATCCTTGCCCCCGGGGATGAAATTCTTATTCCCGAACCATGTTATGTATCCTACAAGGCTTGTGCCGCTCTGGCCGGAGCCGTGCCGGTATCTGTACCGACAAAAATCGAAAATGATTTTCGTCTCACACCGGATGACCTTAAAGCCCATCTGACCGCCAAAACAAAAGCGTTGCTTATCGGCTACCCGAACAATCCGACCGGAGCCGTTATGAGCCGTGAAAACTTGTTGCTGATCGCTGAATTTGCCAAAGCAAATGACCTTATTGTCATTTCTGATGAAATTTACGGTGATCTGACTTACGGAAACGAAAAACATATTTGTTTTGCCTCTCTGCCGGATATGCAGGAACGCACGATCTTGCTGAACGGATTTTCCAAAGCTTATGCCATGACCGGCTGGCGTATCGGTTACGCTCTCGCCGCTCCGGAAATCATTGCCGCAATGACTAAGATTCATCAGTATACTATGCTCTGCGCACCGATAACTGCTCAGTTGGCAGCAGTTGAAGCTTTGCGGCACGGGGAAAAGTATATGCGAAATATGGTTCAGGAATATGACCGCCGTCGCCGCTTCATTTACGACGGCTTCCAAAAATTAGGCTTGGAATGCTTTGAACCAAAAGGGGCTTTTTACATTTTCCCAAGCATTCGTTCAACAGGACTTACTTCAGAGGAATTTGCCGAACAATTGCTCAAAACAGAACATGTTGCATTAGTTCCGGGCAATGCCTTTGGCGAATGCGGCGAAGGTTATATCCGTTGTTCATACGCAACATCGTTGGATAATATAACTGAGGCCTTAGCCCGTATAGGTAATTTCTTAAAAAAATATCAAAAACGGTAATGATACATTGACATTTTGTCATTAACCTTTGACAAGCCTAAAGTCACATGCTAAAATTTTCTTAATAATACGTTTAAAGTGTATTTATTAATCTTTGGGGTAATCTATTAAGGAGGGATGAATCTGTGCAAAACAACAGATTGCGCTATCTGCGCGAAAAAGAAGCTTTGACACAGACAAATATTGCAAATGCCCTTCATATTGGGCAATCAACTTATAATCGCTACGAGCGGGGGGTCAGAGAGCCGGATCATGAGACTCTCAAAAAAATCGCCGATTATTTTCATGTGTCATTAGATTTCCTTTTGAAGCACGACCGCCCGTATACTCGCAAAGAGCCTAATGTTGACCTTATCTCCTTCCTGCAAAATGGTTCATACAAAATTTTTTCCAAGAGTCCTACTCAGCGTGACCGTAAAAAGTTGATAAATCTTATTTCTGCTTTGTATAGTGAGGAATTGGAAGAAAAGAAAAGACGCTGACAGTATAACAAACCGGTTGCCAACTTACGGCAGCCGGTTTTTATTTTGAAAACGCTTGACAACCTTTTATTCTGTTGCTTAAATGAAACTATCAAAATTCATCGCAAAGGAAGCTCGTAAATGAATAATCCTGTTCGAAAAATACCGGAAAACTTTTCCTTCAAAAAGTTATTTATTTCAACTTTTCTTATCAGTGCATTTACAGTTGGTGGCGGATTTGTGATCATTCCGCTGCTGAAAATGAAATATGTCGATGAGTATGGCTGGCTTGATGACAAAGAAACTCTTGACCTGGTCGCCATCGCTCAATCAACGCCCGGCGTTTTAGCTGCCAACGCTTCGATAATGCTCGGCTACCGGGTCGCCGGAATTTTGGGAGCATTTACTGCTTTGACGGCAACGATCATTCCTCCGCTTATCACTTTGTCAATAATCGCTGTCTGTTACGATGCGTTCGCAACCAATCCTTATGTAAAGCTGATTCTGAAGGGCATGCAGTGTGGTGCCACAGCACTCATACTAAACGTGATGTTTGATCTCATATCCAAGCAATTGAAAAAAAAGCTCGTTTTGCCGATCGTCATAATGACAGCAACTTTTATCGGTGCACTTTTTTTCCGCGCCAATATGATGATGATCATAATTATCGACGGTTTGCTCGGCCTTTGGCTGATGCGCAGTAAACAGTTTGGTTAAGGAGATGGCTTTGTAATGATATATTGGCAATTGTTTTTCGAGTTCGCGAAAGTAAGTATCTTCTGTGTTGGTGGCGGATATGCTTCAATGCCGCTTATTCAGGATGTTTTGGTGGAAACTCACCACTGGCTTACACTCACCGAATTCATTGACATTTTTACCATATCGCAAATGACCCCCGGGCCGATCGGTATTAATGCTGCCACCTTCGCCGGAACTAAAATAGCCGGTCTTGGCGGTGCCATCGCAGCTACGGTTGGATTTGTCACCCCGTCATTTTTCTTAGGTATATTTCTTGCCGGTTTGTTTTACAAATATGGTGACATCGGGCCTATCCGCGGTGTCCTTAACGGTCTCCGCCCTGCGGTAGTCGCACTTATCAGTTCGGCCGGAATAAGTTTTGTCCTGCTTGCACTTTGGGACAGCGAGACAATCCCCAAAAATTTTGGTGCGATCAACCTGCCGGCTCTTATTATCCTTATTTGTACTCTGATCGCTGTCAAAAAAAAGGTCAGCGTTATTAAAGTTTTAGCCGGTTCCGGAATTTTGGGACTGATATTAGGCCTTTGCATGTGAAAATATATGCCATAAATCAAAAAGCAGCTGCCAGATGGCAGCTGCTTTTTGATTTATGGATTCTCCCGATAATATTCACGTTTTGCTTCATACATGATCTCATCAGCTTCAGCAACCGATTCTTTTAATCTGTGGCCTGTATTGCACCATGAACTGCCAACTGAGACATCAATATCCCCACTATCTGCAAAATATACCTCAATACTTTCCACTCGTTTCCTGAAACGGGCTTCCGGTATCCCTGAACATAATACAAAAAATTCATCTCCGCCAATACGTCCTAAAATAGCAGTCTGAGGTAATACATTTTTTAATACCTTTGCAGTTCTTACAATAAACTGGTCTCCATAAGCATGACCTAAAGTATCATTAATTGTTTTAAAATGATCCACATCCATAACCATGAAAGATAAAGCACATCCACCAACAGTATGCTTAAGCTCATTTTCTACTATCTTTCCATAAGAAGCTTTAT
>CALCTX010000149.1 GCA_937907035.1 uncultured Selenomonadales bacterium | reverse complement strand
TGATTTGGCCAATAAGATTTTTGAGTTGTTAACGCATTTTGCTGATTATGGCTTTAATAAGTCCCATAGTGCGGCATATGCTTTGGTCGCCTGGCAGACAGCTTATTTAAAGGCGCATTACCCAGCTGAATTTATGGCGGCAATGCTGACGAGCGTCATGGATACGAATGAAAAGGTTGGCGTATATATTGAGCTTTGCCGGCGAATGGGGATCAAGATTTTGCCTCCGGATATAAATGCCAGTGCGGCTTCATTTACTGTTGATGGTACGGCAATACGTTTCGGGCTGGCGGCAGTGCGCAATGTTGGCGAAAATGCGATCCTGTCACTGACTGAATCCCGGGAACAAGGGGGAAGCTTTTCTTCATTGCCAGATTTTTGTTCACGGATAGATTTACGGACAGTAAATAAACGGGTGATTGAGAGCTTGATCCGTTGCGGTGCCTTTGATTCTTTAGGTGCGAAACGGGCACAGCTTTTGGCAGTGCTTGATCGTTGTGTTGATATTGCGACCGTTAAACAACAAGATTCGGCTGGCGGGCAGATCGGCCTTTTTGATGATGCGGCAATGGAACAAGCAGATTCAATTGTATTGCCGGATATTCCGGAAGCGTCAGAGCAGGAAATATCAGCGTGGGAAAAGATGATAACCGGATTTTATATTACGGCCCATCCGCTGGGCAGATATAAGGATATTTTAAGTAATTTCCTCACAATAGAAGAGATATTGGGCGGAAAGGTTCCTGACAAAAAGCTGGTGCGTTTTGCCGGGCTTATTTCTGCCGCTAAGCGCATGACGACCAAGAAGGGCGATACAATGTGCTTTATTACGGTGGAGGATTTTACGCACAGTATAGAAGTAGTTGTATTTCCAAGAGTGTTTTATCAACATGTCAATTTGTTGACGGTTGATGTTCCTGTAGTTATTCAGGGAAGGGTTGATCTCCAGGATGATGGGGCAAAAATATTAGCTGATGTTGTCTGGAATTTGGCAGATTATCATCCGGAGTATTACATTTCGATACGTGATGAACAGAATACAGAAGCTAATATGCAACAGCTCAGAGAAGTATTTAAAGAATTTCATGGTGAACATGTTGTATATTTGCATTATCCGGATCAAAAAAAGTTGACCAAATTGGAATCAACTTTTTGGTTGAATAGTGATCCGAAAGTGATCTGGCTCGTGGAAAAGATTTTCGGACCGGGCTGTATAAGAAAGAAATAGAGCTGAGGAATTGACGAATGGAAGAAAGATTACAAAAGATAATCAGTCAGGCGGGGATTGCTTCCCGTCGGGAGGCCGAAAAATTGATCGCCGAAGGGCGGGTGGCTGTTGATGGGAAAACAGTTACCGAACAGGGGATAAAAATTGATCCGCAGCATCACAAAATAACTGTAAATGGCAAAGAAATAAAAGGGAATGAGCAATCAGTATATTTTTTGCTGAATAAACCCAAGGGCTATCTTTCGACAGTAAAGGATGACCGGGGCAGAAAAACGGTTATAGATCTGTTGCCGGAGGTAAGGGAAAGAATATTTCCGGTCGGACGGCTTGATTATAATACTGAAGGTTTGCTGTTGCTTACTAATGACGGGCAGCTGATGAACGCACTGATACATCCGCGGGGAGAAATAGAAAAAACATATATTGCCTCTGTGTCAGGAGAGATTACAGCTGAGAAACTGGAGAGACTTCGTAACGGTGTGGAGCTGGAGGATGGTTTGACAGCTCCGGCAAAAGTCAGGGTGCTTGATAATGATCCTAAAACAGGGAAAACCAAGATAGAAGTGATAATTCATGAAGGCCGCAACCGGCAAGTTCGGAGAATGTTTTCGGCTGTAGGCTGTGAGGTTAAAGGATTAAAGCGCAGCGAGTTTGCCGGCTTGAATTTGTCGGGAGTTAAACGAGGCGAGTACCGGGCTCTGTCTGATGAGGAACTTTTATATTTGCAATCTCTGGCGGGGATTTGATAAAATAAATAGATACAGGTATTTGATAAAATGAAAAAAATAATTGTAATTGGAGCCGGTCCGGCTGGTATGATGGCAGCTGTCAAAGCAGCAGAAAATGGTGCTGAGGTTACTCTGCTTGAAAAAATGGAACGTATAGGCAAAAAATTGCTTATTACCGGCAAAGGG
>CALCTX010000148.1 GCA_937907035.1 uncultured Selenomonadales bacterium | reverse complement strand
TCAACCTCCAGCACCATTTCTTCGCAATAATACTCTTCATTGCCTTCTTCATCAACAAAAGTAACGATAACTTCCTCTTCGTCTTCGAGCTCTTCAATCTCTTTTTCTTTGTCTGCCATTCATTATCCCTCTTTTCTTTTGACACAAAACAACACGACATATATTCATCATTTACAGCTTCCGCTGTCAAGATACCCTTGCAAGATAAACACCGCCGCCATTTTGTCAATGACCTTTTTCCGCTTCGCCCGACTTACATCGGCAGCGATCAAAGATTTGGCAGCAGCTACAGTAGACAACCGCTCATCCCAAAATGTTATTTCAGTATCCGGATACTCCGCCTTGATTTTTTCGGCAAAATCGCGCACGATAGCACAACGGTCGCCTTCCGTTCCGTTCATATTCTTTGGCAGCCCGACCAGCAAGCGATTGGTTGAATATTGTTCCATCAACTCACCCAATCGTTTCAGATCATGCTCAAGGCTCTTACGACGAATAGTCTCGACTCCCTGTGCCGTAAGCAGCAGCTCATCACTGGCAGCTATCCCCACTGTCGCATCACCGACATCCAGGCCTAATATTCGCATATTATTCCTTTCCTTTGTTCAAATATGAACGAACCAATTCCTCAAGCAATTCATCACGTTCCAATGACCGGATCATGCTGCGGGCATCTTTATGGCTGGTAACATAAGCAGGATCACCTGACAAAAGATATCCGACCAACTGATTGATAGGATTATATCCTTTATCGTTCATAGCCTCGCAAACATGGAAAATTATTTTTTCTGCTTTGTTATCATCATTGCCAAACTTGAACCTCATAGTCTCATCTGTTACCATAACAACACCTCCGGAGAAACAAATTCTTGCTTTATAATACCATAGATTACGCAAAAAGGCTATAGTCAGAACATATCGTGTTCGATCATATACTCAGCAATCTGCAGTGCATTAAGGGCAGCCCCCTTACGGATCTGATCGCCGCATACCCAGAAATTGAGACCGTTATCAATCGAATAATCCTTACGTACCCGGCCAACTTCGACATCATCCTTGCCGGATGTAAAGAGCGGCATCGGATATTCCATTTCATCCGGATTATCAGTGATCTTGACACCTGGGAACGCTGCCAAAGCTTTTTGTGCAGCTTCTACTGATACATCGGATTCAAATTCAACATTGACAGACTCCGCATGGCTGCGATATACCGGTACCCGGACTGTAGTAGCCGTAATGCGCATAGCATCATCTTCCATGATTTTCTTAGTCTCATCGATCATCTTCATCTCTTCTTTAGTGTAGAGATTTTCTTTAAATACATCAATCTGCGGAATAAGATTGAATGCGATCTGATAATGTTTTGCAAGTGCTGCGCCCGGCAGGATTTCAGCCTTTACCGGATTGCCGGCAACAATATCCTGAACCTGCTGCTCAAGCTCAGCCATTGCTTCCTTGCCGCCGCCGGATACTGCCTGATATGTTGAAACGACAACGCGCTTTATCTTTGCCAGATCATAGAGCGGTTTGAGTGCCATAACCATGATGATAGTCGAGCAGTTCGGATTAGCAATGATTCCCTTATGACGGGCAATAGCCTGCGGATTTACTTCCGGAACGATAAGCGGAACCTCCGGATCCATACGGAAAGTACTGGAATTGTCAATAACGACTGCACCGGCTTTTACAGCTGGCGGAGCAAATGTTTTGCTGGCCGAACCGCCGGCAAACAAAGCAATCTGAACATCTTTAAAAGAATTCTCCGTTGCTTCCTCGACCGTA
>CALCTX010000147.1 GCA_937907035.1 uncultured Selenomonadales bacterium | reverse complement strand
GTATCGGCGATCATGAAAGTTTTGCCGGTAAGGCGATAGATATTGATGAAGACGGTGCACTGCTGGTCGAGACGGAAAAAGGTGTCCGCAAAGTATTAGCGGGCGATGTGTCCATCCGGCCGAGAAAGTAATTTTAGGAGGAAGAAAAATGCTTTTGGTTTTTGACATC
The DNA here is from genome assembly GCA_937907035.1 of uncultured Selenomonadales bacterium. The sequence goes on along the minus strand of CALCTX010000147.1, from coordinate 3,363 downwards.
GGCAACAGCAATATTGTTTTGGGGACCTATGAGGGGAAAAAGCTGGTTCGTCACTGGCGCATTTCCACTGACCGTCAGAAGACGGGGGACGAGTACGGTATGTTGATTGCTAATCTGTTCCGGTTCCAGGGTATACGGATGAGTGATATTGACGCGATAATCATTTCGTCAGTTGTACCGCCTTTGGTAGTACCAATCATCAAAATGTGCGAGCGTTATTTCCGTTTGCGGCCGTTGGTTGTCGGACCGGGAATAAAGACCGGAATAAAATTGAAATATGAAAATCCGCGGGAAATTGGTGCAGACCGGATAGTCAATTCTGTCGGAGCTTTTGATCAGTACGGCGGGCCGCTTATCGTTGTTGATATCGGTACGGCAACGACTTTTGATATTGTCGATTCGAACGGCGATTTTCTTGGTGGCGTTATCGCTCCGGGAATCGGTGTTTCGGCTGAGGCTCTTTTCCAGAGAGCAGCACAGCTTCCGCGTATTGGACTTATACCGCCGAAGACGGTTATTTGCCGCAATACTGTCAGTGGTATGCAGGCTGGTGTCATATTCGGATTTGTTGGCCAGATTGACGAGATCGTGCGGCGAATAAAAGATGAAATGAAGCAGGAAATGAGAGTCATCGCTACCGGCGGTATGGCAAAAATGATCTCCCGCGAATCAAAGACTATTGATAAAGTCGATAATTTCCTGACATTGACAGGATTACGCGTTCTCTATGAACGCAATGTTCAGGCATAGGAGATTTTTCTATGCGGATAGGTAATTTAGATTTTCCGGTGCCGATATTTTTGGCTCCGATGGCCGGCGTGACGGATACAGCTTATTGCATCCTGGCGCGGGAATTGGGATGCTCGTTGGTTTTTTCGGAAATGGTCAGCTCGATGGGGATACATTTTCGTAACGAACATACGCTGAAGATGTTAGAAACCGAGCCGGGGGAGCGGCCGTTGGCGTTGCAGCTGTTTGGCGCTGATCCGGAGCGCGTAGCCGAAGGAGCATCGTTTGTCGAAAGCTGCGGCTGTGCTGATATAATTGATTTCAATATGGGCTGTCCCGCTCCGAAAGTTGTCAAAACGGGGGCGGGTTCAGCGTTGTTATTGGAGCCTGACAGGGCGTTTGACATATTGTCAGCTGTCAGGAAAGCTGTCAAATTGCCATTGACTGTCAAAATGCGGATCGGATTTGACGATAAACATATAAATGTAATAGAAATGGCAAAGCTTGCTGAAGCGGCCGGAGTTGATGCTATAGCAGTACACGGCCGGACCAGAGAACAGTATTATTCCGGTCATGCGGATTGGGAAATTATCGGTGAAGTAAAAAAAGCTGTCAAAGTACCGATTATTGCCAATGGAGACGTCAGAACCTGTGCTGACCTGAAAAAGATATTGACGGTTACCGGAGCTGACGGTGTTATGATCGGACGGGCGGCACAGGGAAATCCCTGGATTTTCCGCACGTTGCGGGAATACTTTTTGACAGGGAAGGAACTTCCACCGCCAACACCGGAAGAACGTGGAAAGCTTATTATGCGGCATCTTGATATGCTGCTAGGATATAAGGGCGATTATATCGGCTCGAGAGAAATGCGAAAGCATGCTACCTGGTATACTAAAGGAATGCCGGGCGGAGCAGAGCTCAGGGAAAAATTCAACCGGGCTGAATCAAAAGATGATTTTGCTGTGATAGTTGAAGAAATGATACAGAAGCAGGCGGAATTAAGGAGGATGCAAGATGGCAGCAAAGAATAAAGAAAAAGATACAGCTAAAGAAAAAGAAGCGATTTATGCAACCTATACAAAACAAGATAAGACAGCACTCGATAAACTGGCGGCAGGATATTGCCAGTTCCTTTCGGATTGCAAAACTGAGCGGGAAAGTGTCACAGAGACTGTAAAAGCGGCAAAGAAAGCCGGATATGCAGATCTGTTGCAGATAATCAAAAGCAAAAAGAAATTAAAGGCCGGCGATAAAGTTTATGCTGTCGGTATGAAAAAGACGGTTGCATTGTTTAATATCGGCAGTGAGCCGATTGAAAACGGAATGAATATTTTGGGGGCACATATTGATACCTGCCGGCTTGATGTCAAACAGAATCCGTTGTATGAGGCTGGCGGCATGGCATATCTTGATACGCATTACTACGGCGGTATCAAAAAATATCAGTGGGTAACATTACCGTTAGCATTGCACGGTGTTGTTGCAAAAAAAGACGGCAAGGTTATCGATGTCGTTATCGGTGAAGATGACAACGATCCGGTATTTTGTGTAACCGATCTTTTGATCCATCTGGCCGCTGAGCAGATGGAAAAGAGAGCCACCAAAGTTGTGGAAGGTGAGAATCTTGATATCCTCATCGGCTCTTATCCGTTGAAGGGAGAAAAAAAGGATGCCGTCAAAGCCGGCATTTTGAAGCTGTTGAAGGATAAATATGATATCGAAGAGGACGATTTTCTGTCAGCGGAGCTCTGTCTTGTCCCGGCCGGAAAAGCCAGAGAAATGGGTTTTGACCGTAGCTTGATACTTGCTTATGGGCAGGATGACAGAGTTTGCTCGTATCTTTCATTAGCAGCAATGCTTGAGACTAAAAAGGTTAAGCGTACTTCCTGCTGCCTGCTGGTTGACAAAGAAGAGATTGGCAGTGTCGGAGCGACCGGTATGCAATCACGTTTCTTTGAGAATACTGTGGCCGAGCTGTTGTCAGCAATGGGAGAATACAGTGAACTTAAATTGCGGCACGTTTTAGCCAATTCCAAGATGCTTTCATCTGACGTCAGTGCCGGCTATGATCCGCTCTACGCATCGGCATTTGACAAGAAGAATGCGTCCCTGCTCGGCAATGGTATGGTATTCAATAAGTTTACCGGGGCTCGCGGCAAGTCAGGTTCAAATGACGCCAATGCTGAATATCTCGGGGAAATCCGCCGGATACTTGATAAGCACAAAGTCCGCTTCCAGTTGGCAGAACTGGGCAAGGTTGACCTTGGCGGTGGCGGAACGATAGCATATATCATGTCACTCTATGGGATGCAGGTTATCGACAGCGGGGTAGCGGTACTTTCGATGCACGCACCGTGGGAGGTAACCAGCAAGGTGGATCTGTATGAGACGAAGAAGGGGTATATAGCATTTTTGACGTCAATTTGAAAACACCGATAATGGCTGAATACTTTGTTGTTCCGCGCGGAACCTACTCGACGTACTTTCATGTACGACTGCGTGGTTCCGCTTGCGGTGCGCCTCGTCTTCAGCTCATTCTCGATGTTTTCTTGCGTTTCAGTGTTAAGTTTTTTAGTGACAAATTGTTGACTTGTCAAATGTCAACGTCAATTGACGTCAAAATAAAAAAGC
>CALCTX010000146.1 GCA_937907035.1 uncultured Selenomonadales bacterium | reverse complement strand
GTGGTGCATATGAACAATTTAGAGATTATTATGCATCGTATGCGATTCAATGGCATGTGATTCAAGAAGCCATGGCAATGGGATATAAGAAATATAACTTCTATGGAATTAGTGGTGTCTTTGATCCAAATGATGAAAACTATGGAGTCTATGCATTTAAACGAGGATTCCCTGGTAAAGTAGAAGAGTTATTGGGTGATTTTGTATTAGTGATTAACCCAATGTTGTATAAACTATATAAAACATTAAAGAAATAAGAGTCTCTTATTTCTTTTTTAGTGTTATAATAAGTGGGCTTAAGGAAGTGATAGTATGAAAACAATTTGGATTGCGACATCAAATCAACATAAAGTCGAAGAATTTAAAAAGATGTTGAAAGATTATGATGTGAAGTGTTTAAAAGATTTAGAACAACCAGTAGAGATTATTGAAGATGGAACTACCTTTGAGGAGAATGCAAAAATCAAAGCAGAGGAACTTGATTTGATAATTATGGCGACAGTTTCGGCGGATTATCGTTGTCCGGCTACGGCTTGCCTTTTGCAGGAACGTTTAGGGGCAAAGAAAGCGGCAGCATTTGATCTGTCAGCCGCTTGTTCAGGATTTGTTTATGCGTTGGTAACAGCAACTCAGTTTATCGAAAACGGTGTATATAAAAAGATTTTAGTAATTGGCGGAGAAACGCTTTCCAAGTACATTAATTGGGAAGACAGAAATACATGCGTACTTTTTGGCGATGGAGCCGGTGCAGCTGTAATGGGACAAGTTCCTGATGGTTACGGCGTATTGGGTTTTGACATCGGCGCAGATGGCAGCGGTGCAGATTATATTGGAATTTCTGCACATGATAACATTTATCCGGCGAACCCGGATATGGCCAATAAAAAGCTGAGCAAGATACACATGGATGGAAAAGAAGTATTTAAATTTGCTGTCAAGGTCATGGGAGCAACCGTTGAGACCACTTTAAACAAGATAAATATGGATAAAAGTGAGCTCGATTGGTTGGTGCCGCATCAGGCAAATATAAGGATTATTCAATCAGCGGCAAAGAGACTTGCCATGCCGCTGGAAAAGGTTATAATAAATATATCAAAATATGGTAATGTTTCAGGTGGTTCGATTCCGATGGCATTAGCTGAAGCGGCTGGCGAAGGGAGATTTCGGAAGGGCGATGTTATCGCTTTAGCAGGTTTTGGATCCGGATTGACTTGGGCGTCATGTATTTTGAGATGGGCTAAGGAGGACTAAATAGTAATGTTTGAAGAGAATGCAATATGTAAAATGTTAGGTATAAAGTATCCGATTTTCCAGGGAGGAATGGCGTGGCTCGGTACGGCTGAACTTGCTGCCGCAGTATCTAATGCCGGAGGTTTGGGAATCATTGGTGCAGGTCATATGCCACCTGATATTCTTCAGGCTGAAATTCGTAAAACAAAGGAATTGACTGATAAGCCGTTTGGCGTTAATATTATGCTCATGTCTCCGTTCGTAAAAGAGGTAATGGAGATGATAGTCGGTGAGCATTTGGCAGTTGTTACGACCGGTGCCGGCAATCCGGCTGAGTACATTCCGGCTCTCAAGGAAGTCGGGACCAAGGTAATTCCGGTTGTAGCTTCGGTAGCTTTGGCAAAGCGCCTTGTTCGTACCGGTGTTGATGCTGTTATAGCTGAGGGTACAGAATCCGGCGGACATATTGGTGAGATAACTACTATGGCACTCGTTCCGCAGGTTGTCGATGCAGTAGACGTACCGGTTATTGCAGCCGGTGGTATCGGTGATTCCCGCGGGATCGCGGCTGCTTTTGCTCTCGGAGCACAGGCAGTACAGATGGGAACAAGATTTGTTGTTTCCGAAGAGTGTATCGCTCATGAAAATTACAAGAATTTTGTTGTCAAGGCAAAGGATCGTTCAACAGTTGTTACTGGCCGTACAACTGGTCATCCGGCTCGTGTTTTGGCAAATAAGTTTACTCGTTTGTATCTTGAACGTGAGGCAGCCGGTGCATCAGCTGATGAACTCGAAAAGATGGGCCTGGGTACGCTTAGAATGGCTGCCCGTGAAGGTGATATTGATAATGGTTCAGTAATGATCGGTCAGATTTCCGGTATGATGGAGAATATTAAACCGGTTAATACGATCATTCAGGATTTGGTGAAGGGTATTGCTCCGGCAGCTGATTCTATCAGTAAACAATGCAAGTAATTTTTCCAAATCCCGTTAAGGAGGAGAAAAAATGAACAAACTCGCATTTGTATTTCCTGGGCAGGGAGCTCAGGCAGTTGGAATGGGCAAAGAGTTTTTCGACAACTATGATGTTGCTAAGCGGCTTTTTAAAGAAGCGGATGAAGCTCTTGGCTATTCGATAATGAAAATGTGTTTCGAAGGCCCGGAAGAAGAACTCAGACTGACAGCAAATACGCAACCGGCTATTTTCACGGTAAGTGTTATTGCTGCAGAGATCCTCAAGGAAAATGGTATTGTACCTGATATTGCCGGCGGTCACAGTTTGGGTGAATATTCAGCTTTGGTTACAGCCGGGGTAATGAATTTTCAAGATGCTGTAGCATTAGTTCATAAACGCGGTGCTTATATGCAGGAAGCTGTTCCGGTCGGAGAGGGCGGAATGGCGGCCGTTTTAGGACTTGACCGAGATAAGATCGTTGAGATATGTTCGGCAGTTTCAGCTGGGGCAGTCGTTCAGGCAGTTAATTTTAATTGTCCGGGACAGACGGTTATCGCCGGTTCTGCCAAAGGTGTAGAAATGGCGGTAGAAAAACTCGGTGAAGCCGGAGCAAAATGTATTCCCTTACCGGTAAGTGCACCGTTCCATAGCACACTTATGGCTCCGGCAGCTGAGAAATTAGCTGTCGAACTTGATAAAGTGGAAATTCGCGATGCCAAGATTCCGGTAGTGGCGAATGTTTCCGGTGAGATTGTTACTGAAGCAGCAGCAATAAAGGCAAGTCTTGTTAAACAGGCGGCCAGTCCGGTAAAATGGGAAGATTGTGTCGCGACAATGGTCGGCTTTGGTGCTGATATTTTTGTTGAAGCCGGTCCGGGAAAAACACTTTGTGGCTTTAATAAACGGATCAATCGCAAGTTAAAGAGCGTGAATGTTGAGAATATGAGGTCTCTGCAAAAAACTCTTGACGATTTAAAGGGGGTTCGTTAATATGATTTTAGACGGAAAGACGGCATTAGTTACAGGAGCATCTCGTGGTATCGGTCGGGCAATAGCGTTGGCTCTTGCTGCGGAGGGGGCTCAGGTTGCTATTAATTTTGCCGGAAATGTCGCAGCTGCTGAAGAAGTAAAATCTCTTATAGAGAATAATGGCGGCAAGGCTATTTTAGTTCAGGCTGATGTAGCAGACGCTGCTCAGGTTGAGGAAATGGTAGGTAAGGTTGTAGCTGAGTTCGGCCGGATTGACATTTTAGTCAATAATGCCGGAATAACCAAAGATGGTCTGTTGCTTCGTATGAAGGAAGATCAGTGGGATGCTGTTCTCAATACGAATCTTAAAAGTGTGTTTAATTGTACTAAGGCAGTAACGAAGATAATGATGAAACAGCGTTATGGCCGAATTGTAAATATGTCTTCAGTTGTCGGCATTATGGGGAATGCCGGACAGACGAATTATGCTGCGGCAAAGGCAGGGATTATCGGTTTTTCAAAGTCAGCAGCAAAGGAGCTGGCATCACGGGGAATAACTGTGAACATGATCGCTCCTGGTTGCATTGGAACCGATATGACGGCTGCATTGCCGGATAATGTGAAAGAAGCCATGCTGGCGGATATTCCGCTTGGCAGAGTTGGAACGCCGGAAGATGTTGCGAAAGCAGTACGCTTCCTTGTCTCAGATGATGCTGCTTATATTACAGGTCAGATCATCAATGTAGACGGCGGCATGGTTATGTAATATAATATACTAGTTGGATACCATTTCTTGGAGGGAGGTGAATGTCGTGGCAACTTTTGACAAAGTAAGAGATATCGTTGTAGAGCAGTTGGGTGTTGAAGCTGATGAGGTTTCGCTTGAGTCTACTTTCATCGATGATTTGGGTGCAGATTCTCTTGACATTGTAGAGCTCATCATGGCTTTTGAGGAGGAATTCAGTATTGAGATTCCGGATGAGGCTGCAGAAAAGATCAAAACTGTACAAGATGTTGTAAATTATATTGATCAGAACCAGAAATAAGTTGGTATGGGCGCTTACCTGTGTTTGAATAGTCCCGTGTTGTCACGGGACTATAAAGGTAAGAAGGGAGGAAATAACCTTGAAGCTTCCAGAGCTGAAAATTGGTGCAAAAGTTGCACGGGTACCGATTGTTCAGGGCGGCATGGCTATTCGTTTATCTACAGCAAGATTGGCATCGGCTGTTGCCAATCAGGGAGGTATTGGCATTATTGCAGCCTCCGGAATGTCAGATGAAGAGTTGCGTTATGAAATACGTCTTGCTCGTTCACTTACTTCAGGAATTATCGGTATAAATATGATGGTTGCGGGCAGAGTATTCGCCGACAGGGTCAAAACTGCTATTGATGAGGGGATTGATCTGGTAATAGCCGGTGCAGGATTCTCGCGTGACATGTTTGGTATGGGTAAAGAATCGGGTACTCCGATCGTACCGATAGTTTCTTCGGTTAAATTAGCGAAAATATCTCAGCGTCTCGGCGCAACAGCTATTGTGGTAGAAGGGAAAGAGGCCGGTGGCCATTTGGGTACTGATGTCTCAGTACGGGAACTTATTCCCGAGATTACCAAGGCTGTTGATATTCCAGTCATTGCAGCTGGCGGTATAATGAATGGCCGGGACATAGTTGATTTGATAAAAATGGGGGCAAATGGTGTTCAGATTGGCACTCGTTTTGCTGCCAGCAAGGAGTCGAATTCAGCTCCGTTTTTGAAAGAATATTATTTGAAATCCACTCCGGAGGATATTGTTGTAATTCACAGTCCGGTAGGTTTACCGGGACGGGCTGTTCGCAATCCATTTGCAGAACGGATCATGAATGGCACTATACCGCCGACGCAGTGTGATGCTTGTCTCAAAGCTTGCAAACATAATTTTTGCATTATCAGAGCTCTTACAAGAGCACAGCAGGGCGATACTGATACAGGATTGGTGTTTGCCGGTGAACATATTCCTCAGATTGAAAAGATTCAGTCGGTCGAGGAAATATTCACAGAGCTTAAAGCTGAAGCGGAGGCAATCGATTGATTTGGTGAGGTGTTAGGATGAAAAAAAGAGTTGTGATTACCGGCGTGGGCGCTGTTACGCCTATAGGTACGGGACGCGATGTCTTTTGGAAAGCACTTTTGGATGGCACAAATGGTATTGACCGCATAAGCCGTTTTGATCCGACTGAACTTTCTGCTCAGATTGCCGGTGAAGTTAAGGATTTTGAGCCGGAAAAGTATATTGATAAAAAAGAAGCAAAACGCATAGACCGCTATTCACAGTTTGCTATGGCGGCAAGCAAAATGGCAATTGAGGATTCAGGCCTTGATTTGGAAAAAGAAAACTGCGAACGAATCGGTACATTTATCGGTTCCGGTATCGGTGGTATTGAAACGATGCATGAGCAGTTTGAAAAGTATTTTGCCAAGGGGCCTTCCCGTATCAGTCCGTTTTTTGTGCCGCGTATGA
>CALCTX010000145.1 GCA_937907035.1 uncultured Selenomonadales bacterium | reverse complement strand
TCCTGGAATGAAGGCGAAGCGGGCATCATCGGCTGGTATGACGTTGCGCCCGGCCTTCTCTACTCCCTTTCCGCCGGAAGCGGAGCCGGAGAGGAAATGCTCGCCGAAATGGCAAATTCCCTCTACTGCCCCGTGCAGGGTGAGGTCGACGGCAGCTTCACTGCGGACTTCGCCGATGTTCTTGACAGCATCGCTCAGAACTACTATCCCGGAACGGCCGGCTGCTCTCTGAAAGCCAGAGCCTTTGCCGCGGAGCTGGCGGACGTCTTCACGGCCGCTTCGCCCTCGCCCTCCGAGGTCTCCGCAGCACAGCGCGCCTATAGAGAGAGTCTCTCCGAAGCCGATGCGGCTGAATTCGGCGAAAAGCTGGCCGCCGTGGCGGCGGCTTCAAAGGAGCTTTTCGGCAGCAATTCCGCCGAGCTCCTTGAAGAATGCGGCTATGCGGCGCTTTTCAGCTGGGATCCGGCCCTCATGCAGCCCCTTTTTGCCGCTCTGACGGCCGCCTGATTGAAAAAATATGAAAAAAATGTAAAAAGTCAAAATTTGTAATTGATTTGTTACAAACTATGTGTTATACTGCGAGCGTAAACCCGAGAGGGAATGCAAAATAGAAAATGATAAATAAAATATAAAGGAGATTTTTAAAATGGTACAAAATAATTTATCATCTATTGGACGTAATGAAGAAAGCATATCTAAATTTACAATTAATATTGATGAATATTGGCAGAATAAGGATATAGATGGTAAACTTAAAGAGCGAAATAATTCCGCAGAAGATCTTGCTGAAATGAGAGCTGAAATGCTTAAAATGTATGGTGAAAATAAAGAGATTTCAGGTGAATTTGATGAAAATCTTGCTGCAAAAACGTTATCTGGAACTTATGTTGGAAAATGTGATGCAGATAATATTGTTTCATGGAAGGGAATTCCATATGCAAAACAACCTATTGGTGATTTAAGATGGAAAGCACCAATAAATCCTGATAAAAATGATAAAGTATTTGAAGCATATTATTTTGGGAAAAGTTCTATTCAGGTTGAAGGTGGTGATGAACCTTCCAGTTTGTATCCACAAGGTGAAGATTGTCTTAATTTGAATATATGGAATAACTTTTCTGAAGATACAGAAAACAAACCAATTATGGTATGGATTCATGGAGGAGCATATATTCAGGGAGGTGCTTCTACAGAGGAGTATGATGGAACTAATTTTGTAAAAAATAATCCTGAGGTAATTTATGCATCTATTGATTATAGGACTGATTTTTTAGGATTTATTAATTTAAGCAATGTACCTGGAGCTGAAGATTATATATATGCACCTAATCTTGGTTTACTTGATGAAATTCAGGCTCTTTCATGGTTGAAAGATAATGCAAAAGCTTTTGGTGGTGATCCTGAGAGGATTACAATATTTGGTGAATCTGCGGGGGCTGGTTCTGTATCTACATTAACTCTTGCTCCTCAAGCAAAAGGATTGTTCAAACGTGGAATCATGCAAAGTGGAGTTACCACTGCTTATCTTCGTACTGAAAAAAAGAGCATTGAACATACAGATAAAATTATGAACATATCTGGTGCAAAAAATCTTGATGATCTTAAATCCTTGACTGAAAGTGATATTAGAAAGATTATGACAATTCTTATTGTTGAAAGTGACCTTGATTATACTTATCCTCAAAGGGATGATATTGTTATTCCAATGGATATAAAAGAAGCATTAAACTCTGATGCACGGGATGGCTTTGATATTATGGTTGGAACAACTAAAGATGAGTATAATTACTTTACTATGATATTGGGTAAAGAAGCAAATTTGATGGCTATGAGATACATGGTTGATGAAGCACTTGCTGATATGAATGATGATCAGAAAGAAAGATTTGAAAAATTTATGTCTTTACAGAAAGGAGATGAATATAATAACCTACTTCAATTTATAAATTACAGATCTTTCCATTGTCCATCTATATATGAAGCAAAAACACATTCTGCAAGAGGACAGAATACTTATGTCTACTATTTCACAGAAGAGTCTAATGATGAAGATTTATTATCTTGTCATGGATTTGATTTAGGATTTACTCTTGGAAATGTAGAAGAAGACAAAGTAAAAGATATTCCTTCAGCATACAAGTTAAGTGAGATTATGCAACAAATGTGGGTAAATTTCGCTAAAACTGGTGATCCAAGTTTAAAATCTGGGGATGTTGATGGAGTAGGTGACATCAAGTGGGATAAGTACAATGATGATAATTGTCCTGTTATGGTATTAGATTCTGAAAGTACAAGATTAGAGGATAATCCAATTAAAGAACAGGCTGAATTATTAGAAGATTTATTCTGGTTAAGAATAAAAGATGAATAGACATAAAAATGATAAGTGAGGACATATATCGATGAAAAGAATAGTTGTTACGGTACTTATGCTCTGCATGATGGCAGCTTTGCTGGCCGGATGCGGTTCACCGGTCTCTGCGGCAAAGGCGCCGGAGACGGCTCCCGCAGCAGAAACATCAGCTCCGACAGCAGCAACGAATAGTCCTGCTGAAGAAGCTGAAGCTCCTGCCGTCAAATGCTATAACGGAACCTTCGTTGGTACCGAAGAGAACGGTGTTCTCTCGTTCAAGGGTATTCCTTTCGCAAAGGCTCCCGTCGGCGAGCTTCGATGGAAAGCGCCACAGAGCGTCGAGGCAAGCGACGAGATTTTCGACGCAACAAGCTACGGCAAGGCGGCATTACAGCCGGAAGCGTCTTCCGAACCAATAAGCCAACATCCGGAGAACATGAGCGAAGACTGCCTTACGCTTAATATCTGGACGACAGGCGATACCGGAGAAAAGAAACCGGTCATGTTCTATATGCACGGCGGTGCTTTCTCCTACGGCAGCGGGATTGATACGTTGTACAAGGGTCAGTATATGGTAGAGGAACACCCTGATCTGGTGATTGTAACTGCGAACTATCGCCTTGGGATGATGGGTTACATAGATTTTTCAGTTGTTGAGGGCGGGGAGGAATTCCCTACATCGGGATATAACGGACTTCTCGATCAAATCGAAGCACTCAAATGGATTCAGCAAAATATTGAAGGTTTTGGCGGCGATCCGAACAATGTGACCATCTTCGGCGAATCGGCAGGCGGCGGCTCCGTCTGCGCTCTTCTTGCAGCAGAAGGAACCGAAGGGCTTTTCCAGCATGCCATTGCACAGAGCGGTGGACTGAACTTTAC
>CALCTX010000144.1 GCA_937907035.1 uncultured Selenomonadales bacterium | reverse complement strand
AAGTTCCAACTTGTGAGATTCACAGCTACACGCCGGCACCTGGTGATCCTGATGTAAGGGAAGCAGTTGCGCAAAGTATCAATAAGCGTTTTGGAACTGATTACACCGGAAAAAATCTCTTTATGACTTGTGGCGCAGCCGGGGCATTAATGGCCAGCTTTAAAGCATTATGTGAACCGGAAGACGAATTTATCGTTTTTGCGCCTTATTTCCCGGAATACAAATGCTTTATCGAATCGGTCGGCGGCAAACTTGTAACTGTTCCGCCAACTGTCAAGGATCTGCAGATTGATATGGAGGCGTTTAAGAAAGCTGTAACGCGTCATACCAAGGCAGTGGTTGTAAATTCGCCGAACAATCCGAGCGGGGTAGTTTATTCGGCAGAAACTATCAAGCAGTTGACAACGATTTTACAGGAAAAAGAAACGGAATTCGGCAAGCCGATATTTATCATTGCCGACGAGCCATATCGGGAGATTGTCTATGACGGCATTGAATTGCCGTATATACCGGAGTATTATGCGAATACTTTGGTCTGTTATTCTTACAGCAAGACATTTTCTTTGCCGGGTGAGCGTATCGGTTACCTTTTGGTACCAGATTCAGTGGTTGATTTTGGCAAGGTATTTGGTGCAGTTGCCGGTGCGGCCCGTGTTTTGTCACATGTTAATGCGCCATCTCTTATGCAGTATGTTATTGCCCGTTGTGCCGATAAACCGTCTGATATTACCGTGTATAAAGAAAATGGCGAACTGTTATATAATGGTTTTATCGAGGCCGGGTTTGAGTGCCTGAAACCACAGGGGGCTTTTTATCTGTTTCCAAAGGCTCTGGAGTCTGATGATCGCGCATTTTGTGAGCGGGCTAAGAAATATGATCTGCTCTTTGTACCGGGAAGTGATTTTGGCTGTCCGGGATATTTCAGAGCAGCTTATTGTGTAAACCCCGAAACTATTAAACGGGCAATTCCTTTGTTTAAAAAATTGGCAGCAGAATATTCGTCTCGCGATTAATGATCAGAAAACTGAATGCTTTTTTAAACCATGTGCAGAAAATACTGTGCATGGTTTTTATTATGTGGTAAAACCCATAATAAATAATTGCAACTAAATGTAGTTGCAACTTGTGGCTTATAGGAGTAAAATTAATAATAGGTGGTGTACTGATGACAACAAAGGATAAATTACGAGAAAAACTACTTAGCAATCCAAAGGATTTTTCATTTGCTGAGATGGAACGATTCCTGAACGGATTAGGCTTTATTGAAGAAACAAAAGGAAAAACAAGTGGGTCCAGAATAATGTTTTGCAAAAATGGGCATCCGCCAATATTATTGCATAAACCGCATCCAAGGAAAGTACTGCTGTCATATCAGATCAGACAGATTATTTCATATTTAGAAAGTGAGGGATTATTGTGAACAACACAATTAAATATAAAGATTATATTGGAAGTGTTGAGTTTTCTGAAGCTGATGGTATTTTTTATGGGAAGGTTCAAGGTATACGAGCATTAATTTCTTACGAAGGTGAAAATGCTGAGGATTTAATAGCTGATTTTCATGGAGCTGTTGATGATTATCTGGCTATGTGTACCGAAAAAGGCATTGAACCGGAAAAGGCATATAAGGGAAGTTTTAATATCAGAATCTCACAAGAGTTACATCGGACCATTGCGTCGTATGCTTTGTCAAAAAATATTACATTGAACAGTTTGGTTGAAAATGCTTTGCAAGAATATGTGGTTCGGGAAGAAAATGGTGTATACCAGACAAAATGAAATTAGTACAATTGTGGTTGACGTCAGATTGACGTCACCGTCGCTTCGCTGTGGAGCCAGTCTCACCTGCACTGCGTTACGGATACAGGTTCACCTGCAGATACAGTCTCACACGCAGGCATAGCCTGCGGTTCACTTTGTAGCACATCGCTGATGTTCTGGCTCGCATTGTCAATTAGCCACGTCATGCCGGACTTGATCCGGCATCTTTTTATTAGTGGCACATTCTTTGGGATTCCGGGTCGGAGCCCGGAATGACGGTGAAAAAGCAAAACGCCGCTGTCCAGCCACGTCATGCCGAACTTGATTCGGCATGGCAAGTTGTTTTTTGCATGCGATAACCTTATTTTTAAGGTTAATATTTTGTTTAACAAAAAGAGGGTTTTTGTTAGAAGCGTTGAAATATTTAATCATAAATAGTATAGGGAGGAGCAGAAGTATGAAAAAAATAATGGCTGTTGCAATGTTGCTTTTCGTATTTATGTTGTCTGTATGCGAAGCAAATAAGGGCGAAACCATAACTGCGGACACTGTCGTTTATGGCACTATCTTTACTGCTGAAAAAGAGAATGCCGGACTTGCAGAAGCGTTTGCGGTAAAGGACGGAAAGTTCGTTTATGTCGGAGACAGATCGGGAGCAAAAGCGTATATTAAGAAAGGTGTAACCAAGCTGATTGATAACACGGGCAAGGGACTTATCATTCCGGCGTGTACAGAAGGGCATGGTCACTTTGTCGGTATCGATGCCTTGATGAAGATGCTTCCGGGATTAAATTATAATTATGATCAATTGCTGGCAGAATTAAAAGCCGAGATGAATTCAAAAGATAAACCGAAGTATTTTTTGTCCTGGGGTCTTGATTATATGAAGTTTATGCTGGAAATAGATCCTGATAAGAGTTATGCCGAGGAGATAGAAGCCATTGCTCCCGGTGTTCCGGTTGTTTTTATTGACTCATGCGGTCATCAGGCACTTTGCAATACCACGGCATTGAGAAAAGCCGGCTTTTTGGACGGAAAAGAGATAAAGGGCGGTGTAATGCTTCGGAATAAGAAGGGCGAGCCGAGCGGTTGGATAAATGACATACTTGTCCCATATGTATTGGCAAATTCTTTAGATCTTTCAACTATCGAGCAAAGTACGTTTGAACAGGCTTGCAAAAATGCTGTGAATACACTGCATAAAAGAGGATTTACCAATTACTTTGATGCGTATATAAATTTTCTTTCTGATGATGCTTTTCTTGCAAGTATCAAAAAATTGGATGAAGCCGGCGAGCTGGGTGCTAATATCGGAAGTTGTCATGCTATACGTCGCTTTGATTTTGATGTTTATAAGGAAAAGATTGATAACGTAAAGCTGCTTGCCGAAAAATATCAGTCAAAACATTTTGATCCGTTCAATATCAAACTTTTTGCTGACGGTGTTGTGGAAGCCGGTACAGGGTGGATATTTGGTGAGTATCCGAATGCTGAAAAAGGAAAGGAACACGGAAATATCGAGTGGAGTCAGGAGGAACTGAACCAAATAGTAAAGTATGCAAACAGCAAGGGTATATTGGTTCATACTCATGCTTTCGGTGACGCTGCGGTTAATGCTGTGATCAACGCTTATATCAATGCTAATGATGAATTGACGGCAAATTACAGAAATACTTTGGCTCATGTAAGAAATATCACTGAAGAAGATAAACAAAGAGCTGCAAAAAATGAAATATATATTTCAGAAAATCTGATCTGGCATTGTAATGATACCCCTGATGACGACAAGTTTGATGCTGAGTTTGAGTTATTTAATTCAAGGACACCTGAAGGTATGTATGAAGCAGGATATCCTATGAAGTCTTTAACAGACCTCGGAATTGTTGTATCTTCTTCGACTGATGCACCGTGTGCCGAAGCTATTGAAGGTAATATAATGAATATTATCGAGGTAGCAACTACCGGCATGGATCCATCGGTTAAAACCCGTCCGTTTACGCCTAAGGAACTCCTTACTGTAAGAGAAGCACTTGAGTGCCTTACGATCAACGGTGCCCGTCAAATGGGAATAGCTGATAAAAGCGGTTCCATAAAAACGGGGAAAAATGCTGATTTTGTAATCCTTGATACTAACTTCCTCGACTATAAGGGTGCGAAATTAAGAACAATACACAATGTAAAAATTAAGAACTTGTACTTTGAAGGAAAAAATGTATACGAGAATTGATATTGATTTTTTATTACACATCAGTATATTTATGCAAAGAATGTTGTATAATAGGTTATAATTTGTTATAATCTGCTATATAAGGGTATTTATCTGCTAAAAACGATTTTTTAATTTTAAGGAGGAGCTAAACATGGAAACAAATGCATTGGAAAAGAAAGACGGAGTTCTCGGGGCTATTCGTATTGCTGACGAAGTTGTAAGCATCATTGCAGGTTTGGCTGCGACGGAAATTGATGGCATTGCCGGCATGAGCGGTGGTCTTGTTGGTGGCATTGCTGAAATGCTGGGCAAGAAGAATTTTTCCAAAGGTGTCAAGGTTGAGGTCGGCGAAAAGGAAACGGCAGTTGATCTTTACATTATCGTAAAATATGGTGTACGGATTCCGGATATTGCTTTGGCAGTTCAGGAGAATGTAAAGAAAGCTATTGAGACAATGACCGGCTTGACAGTCGTTGAGGTTAATATTCATGTTCAGGGCGTTGGCTTTGATGATGAGGAAGAGGAAAAAGAAGACGACGTTCGTGTTCACTAATCGGAAAAGAGGCTGATTATGGGTTATTTTAACCGGTTTGTCCTTTTTTTATATGCTTTAGCTATAGCGGTGTTTGCTTTGGGCGTCGTAGTTCTTTGCTTGCACGTTATTCCGATGTATGCACTGATCAATGAATTTAAATTTGTCTTATCCCGTCAGGAAACGCTGATCGGGGCCGGTGTTGTATTTTTATTGAGTGTGTATATGATCGGGTGCAGTTTCTGTTGTGGTAATTCAAGCAGTAAGAACGAAAAGGATATTTTATTGCTCAAAGGCTCTGATGGTATAGTCAAGGTTTCGACTGATGCTATTAAGAATATGGTCGAAAAACGTGTTATGGCCATGCAGAGTGTGCGTGAGGCAAAAGCGGATATTAAAGCACAAAGCCAGAATGGCACCAGTTCATTGGTAAGGGTTGAGATTGAGACCATTTTGGGTACTGAACAAAATGTCGTTGAGGTCTCTGATCTTATAAAATCTGCTGTTAGTCAGGACCTGGAACAGGTTGCCGGTATTCCTGATCATGAAGTTGAAGTATTGGTTAAGGATATTTCCAGTACGGCTGTTTCTAAGAAAAAACGTGTTGTTTGACAGGCGGTGAAGAGATTTTGCATTATCATGATTTGTCACACGAATTTTTTCAACGGATTTTTGATGCTTGGGATGAACATCCGGGAAAAATAATCGGTACATCGCTTGGCTTCTTGATCGGGATTTTGATTTTGCTGATCGGTTTTTTTGAGACATTGTTGTTGCTTATTTGTTCTTTTGCCGGGCTTTGGCTGGGCAGAAAGTATGATAGTGGCGAGAATGACTTTTTTCAGCGGCTTGAAGAGATAAAATTGCCAAACCGTTTGAAATTTAAATGAATGACAGAGGAATGATCTGATGAGTCGGAGACGGGCAAGAGAGGTTGCAATGCAAGCTCTCTTTCAGTTGGAAATGAATAGTG